>JAAWQM010000074.1 GCA_022800525.1 Oscillospiraceae bacterium | reverse complement strand
GTCCATGCGGTTGAGCATGTCCTGGATTTCCTGCATCGCGCCTTCGCCGGTCTTCACCAGGGAGATGCCGTCCTTGACGTTCTTCTGGGCGGCTTCCAGGCCGGTGATCTGGGCGCGCATCTTCTCGGAAATCGCCAGACCGGCGGCGTCGTCGCCGGCGCGGTTGATCTTGTAGCCGGAAGACAGCTTCTCCAGGTTGCCGGACAGGGCGTTGGTGTTGTTGGTGTAGTTACGGTAGGCATTCATCGCCATAATATTGTGTTGGATTCTCATTTTATAATCTTCCTTTCAATAAAATGAACAAATTTGGGTGTTGCGTTTCCGGTGCGCCGGATCATCCTTTTACCGGCGCTGGGTGGTGTACCTTCCGGCGGTCTGCCGTGCACAGCATTCCTTCTTCCAGTACGGGACAATATTTCATCCGGCTCGTCAGCCGTTTGAAATCTGATGTTCTGTTTCGCTATAACATTTTGGACGCGATTTCAATGGGAAGGCGTTCCTCTCGTTCCCCACTCTGCGGTCTGAAAACGCTGACCGAAACGCGGTATCCTATTGCGCTTCGCGCAACGTTCCCGGACCGGAACATGGGCGGTCACCTGTCTTCTTAAAGTCAGGACGGTATCTTATATATTTCCGTTCAAAAAAGATGCCGTCTTATTTCCTGTATTCTGACTTACATATCGGCACTATAACGAAAGAAATAAGACTTTTTTGAAAAATATTTTTTTGGACGGCATAATATATAATACCGTCCAGACTTTTTGACCAAGCGAAAGGAACGAGGAGAAGTATACGGCCTCATGCAGCAAAACATAGCGGCGAAGACGTGCAGGATTGTCTCCTACAGCTGGTTCAGGAAGGCGCATCTCAAGGAAGGTTGATTCCACTTGCAGTTAAGATTTCACAGAAAATCAGACTTCAAACGGCTGACGAGCCGGATGAAATAATCGTCCCGTACCGGAAGGCGGGCCGTTCGCGCGGCGGGCTGGCGGACGACGTTTTTTCCCAGATGATGCCGTCAGTCTATATGTCCAATATAAAGAATGCTGTCCAGGAAGCCCGTGCGGCGCTGGAAAGCTCGAAAAGCCTGGAGGAGTTCCAGGCTTCGGCCAGATGGAGCAGCCCGCGTGCGCTGGCTGAGCTCTATCGGCTGCGGGCTGTCACGGACAAGGATCTGGCCGCAGCCTTGATTTGGCGCTTTAGCATCAAATCAGAAAGGACCACCTGAGAGGGTGGTCCTTCCGCTCATTTTTCGTTTAGAATCAGCTCCAAACGGCTTTCCACTGCGTCCAATTGCCCCTTCACATTGCCCGCGATGGGAGCGCCGATCATGTTCCCCTCCCTATCCACAATACAGGTCGTGGGAAAGGTAAAGATATCTGCGACAAAATCTTGGTAAAAGCTGTTCTCCGGTGACGGGGAGATGTTGATATAGGACACTCCCTTCCCTGTCAGAATTTCTCTGGCCGCAGCAAGCTGCTCATCACTCTCCCCGGAGTCGGTACCGACGCCAATGAGGTTGATATTCCGCTCCTTGAACTGCTGGTACATCTCCTCCAATTCAGGCATCTCCTCAATGCAGGTGCCGCAGCCATTATTCCAGAAATTTACGATGGTCGCGTCATAATCCCCAAAAATGTCACTGGAGACAGAGTTGCCTTCGGTGTCCACTTCTACAAACTCCGGAAAGGGCGTTTTGGATACCAGTGGATCTTCTTTTCCGGCGCCGCATCCGGTTAGGAAAACCGCCACACATATGGCCAGCGCCAGAATCAGTCTCTTTTTCATGTTATGACCTCCTTTTTATCCGCCGTTTTCAGCGAGAACGTTTTTGAAATTGCCCGGTGAGGGCAGGACGCTACGCAGTCCCCACAACGGATACACTCCGCGCTGTTGGGGGAACGGGTTACGTCAACATCCATTTTACATACCCGGCTGCACGCGCCGCAGGCGGTACACTTCTCTCGATCCACCTGGATGCGGTAAACCGAGATCCGGTTGAAGAGTCCGTAGAACGCCCCGAGGGGACAGAGCCACTTGCAGAAGGGGCGGTAAAAGAATATGGACAGCGCAATGACTCCCAACAAAATGCAGCTCTTCCAGGTAAACAGCCAGCCCAGGCTGGCCCGGATTCCGGCGTCGGCAGCGGACAGCGGAATACCTCCTTCCAGGATACCAGCGGGACAGATGTACTTGCAAAAGAAGGGATCCCCCATGCCCACCTCGTTCACCACCGTCATGGGAAGCACAATGACAAAGAGCAGCAGGACGGCGTATTTCAGATAGGTCAGGATATGGAATTTTTTGTGCTGAATTTTCTGGTGGGGATTTTATGCAGCAGCTCTTGAAACCAGCCGAAGGGGCACAAAAAGCCGCATACCACCCGGCCCAACAGCACGCCGATCAGGATGAGTATTCCCGTAACATAATAGGCAAAGTGAAATTTTGAGGAGCCGATCACCGCCTGAAGCGATCCAATAGGGCAGGATGCCGCCGCTGCCGGGCAGGAGTAGCAGTTCAAACCGGGAACACAGAGTCCTTTCAGCTTCCCTCTGTATATTTTCCCCTGAAAGAAATTGCAGAGGAACGGATTAGAGGCGATTGCCGCCCCCAGCTGGATCTTCCAGCGGTTTTGATTTCTAGCCAATTCCAACACACTCCAGACAAAGTTTTGTCCCCTTGCTCAGAACGACAGCGAGTTCTTCCTTCCACAGTCCAAGACCAATCAGCAGCAGGGCAGCCGCCAGAAAACAGAGTGTTGCTTTTCTCATAGGTCAGCCCATAACAGCGGCGGTCCCGCCATTGTCCGCGCCGCTGCCGGAAAAGAACTCTTTTGCCATCTCCGTGAAGGCGGCGGCGGACTCCGCAAGCTCCTTCGCGTCGGCCCCGCTGCTCCAGGCGGAGAGGAAGGATCCGTTGGCGTACCAGGAGGCGGTATTGGGCACCTCCGGGTCCCCAATCATCCCGCTGTTGACACCCAGGGCGGTCTTCAGCGAATCATTCCAGAGAATCACCGGAAAGGGGGCGTCCGCAAACATCTCGTTTCCATGTTCCCGCGTGGTACATACCAGAATGTCCGCGCCGTTCTTCCGGACGTCCTCATAGCCCGCTGCCAGTTCGTCATAAAACCCCCGGGCCTCATCCGAGGCAGGGTCGATGAAGGCAAAAAAGAGAACATCCCCCATCTGCTCCTTGGTAAATTCCTCTCCGGACAGGGTAGTGGTGGTAAAGTCTCCCACGGCGTTGGCCTCCGTTTTGCTGATGGCGGGCATGCTGTTGGCCTGGTAGTAATCCTCCACCCACGCCTGGTCCACCCAGCCCCGGTCCAGGGCATCCTCTATGGTGAGAGCGCCTGCGGCAATCGCCTGCTCCACTTCCTCCCGGCCGGGCTGCTTTTCCCCGCAGGCGCTCAGGGACAAAAGCGCTGCTGCAGCCAGAGCGAGGGCAGCGGATTTGCGTTTTCTCAAATGTTTCATTCTAAAACCTCCTGAAATCCTTTTGCCGCATCTGCGGCGAACCTGACGGAAGGCAGAATACCATATGGCATGTAAATTTTCCGTCAAGGTCCTTCTTGATGAAAAATTTATTTTGTTGTGCTATAATGTCTGCATATCAGGATACGGAAGGAGTCGACTCAAATGAGAATACTGGTTGTGGAGGATGAACAGCTTTTGTGCGACGGAATTGCAGAGGACCTGGAGATGGAAAAGTATACGGTGGACCGTTGCTATGACGGAGCTGAGGCCCACGAGCGATTGTTTGTAGATCCCTATGACCTGGTTATCCTTGATCTGAATTTGCCGGGCATGGATGGTCTGGACCTTTTGCGGGAGATTCGGGCAGAACGTCCGGAGCAGAAGGTGCTGATCCTATCCGCCCGGGCCAGTCTGTCTGACAAGGTGTCTGGTCTGGACCTGGGTGCGGACGACTATCTGACAAAGCCCTTTGATCTGGAAGAACTGGAGGCCCGGGTCCGCACCCTGCTGCGCCGGGAGTATATCCAGAGAAATACTCTGGTGCAGGCCGGAGACCTCACTCTGGACACAAGAGCCCGGGAGGTCTCTGCTCAGGGGCAAGTGGTTTCCCTCACCCCCAGGGAATTTTCTATTCTGGAGTATCTGATGCTCCATCAGGGGCAGTGGATTAACCAGGAGGAGCTTTGGGAACATATCTGGGAGGCGGATGCCGATCCGTTCAGCAATGTGATCCGGATGCACATTTCGACCCTGCGCAGGAAGCTGCGGGAGCGTCTGGGTCATGACCCAATTGAAACCAAGATCGGTCGGGGCTATCGTCTGAACGAGGAGGCGGCGCTATGAAGCGAACGGTATCTTTGCGTCTGCGTATCACCTTGGCGTGCGCGGCTTTGCTGACCTTGTGCTGCCTCCTGCTGACGCTGACCAACAATCTGTCCGCCATCCAGATGGCCGACACCATCCAGGCCACCCTTGTTCTTCCCGCCCAGAGTATAGACGAGAATGAGATTCCCGTCTCTCCCGCAGCAGAAACGGTTGAACCTGCCTATCAAGCCAGACGTATCTTTCACGTCCAAAGCCTGCTGGCCATGACTGTGATTCTGGCAATCGGACTTTTCCTGATAGATCATTGGGTGAAAAAAGCCCTTACCTCTCTGAACGAGCTGACCAGTCAGGTCAAAGCGCGGACGGCGGAGAATCTGGACCGTCCGCTGTCCGTACCGGACAGCAGCAGCGAGATTTCCGAGCTGGTCAGGGCATTCAACCAGATGTCCCAGCGGCTGAACCAGGTTTTTTTGATGCAGAAAAATTTTTCCCAGAACGCCGCCCATGAATTCCGCACACCGCTGACAATCATGAAAACGCGGATTGGGTTGTTCCGAAAGAAAAATGGCCTCCAAGCCCCCCAGACAGAGGAATTGCTCCAGATTATGGAGGGCGAAGCAAACCGGCTGTCCGCTATGGTGGGCAGTCTGCTGGAACTGACCAATCTGGAACAGGAGGACAGTTTTGAGCCGCTTCACCCAGAGAAGCTTTTACAAGCTGTGGCGGACGAGGTTTCCCCTTTGGCACAGGAGCGCCAGGTATCCATCACCGTGAACGCTTCACCCAGTATGCTGCGGGGAAACAAGCATCTGCTTCATCGGGCGTTGTTCAATCTGATGGAGAATGCCGTCAAATATAGCGAGGCAGGCGGCAAGGTGGCAGCTGCGGTTCGGTGTGAAAACGGATGGGTCCGGGTGGAAGTCACCGACCAGGGGCCCGGCATTCCCGAGGAACTGCGGCAGCAGATTTTTGAACCGTTCTTTCGGGTGGATAAGGCCCGCTCCCGGCAGCAGGGCGGCGTGGGCCTGGGGCTGGCGCTGGTGCGAGCCATCGCTGAGCACCACGGTGGCGCGGTGATTGCGGAAGCGGCCGAAGCAGGCGGAAGCCGGTTTGTTTTGACGCTTCCATGCAAACCCCGCCCGGAAGGCAGTGAAATATGAGGTGTGGTACCCAGCAATGCGTAGATATATACCCGGCGCAGCTCCACCCGATGCACAAGACGCCGGTGGCATCTGCTGGCCTGTCCATACTGGGCAGGGGAGGGACATCCGGTGGACCGCCCCCCGGAGAGCGCACAACTGCCGTAGGCAGTACCACCGTCCGCTTGCGGGCGGTAAGTAAGTGCGCTCTAGTATAATTACACTCAGGGACAGGGGCCGGAAGCGAAGCAAGCCGGCGCGGTCATCAGACTCCAATCGACAATCGCGGAACATGGGATTAAAGTAAGCCATAGAACAGGAACATGGACGGGTGCGCCATTACCTCTGCTCTTCTTATCGATGGATCTTTCACACCAGGCCCCCATATCGACTGCCACTTTGATCACACCATCCCGTCGGTTCTCAAAAAGCTCGCAAGCCACTGCAATATCCCGCAGCGGACAGGTGTGGGTGATCAGCGGGGAGTTGATCTTTCCCTGCTCAATCAGCGGCAGAATTTCTCCGCACCTGCAGCCGTCCACTCCACCGGTCCTGAATCAGATTTTTCCCGTACATATCCGGCAGCGGAAGCGTCTGCGGCCCGTCGTATAAAGCCACCACGGTTACGATCGCGTTCGGCTGGGCGCACTGCCACACCAACCGGAAAGTATCCGGACCGCCAGTCACCTCCTGCGCCACATCCGCACCGTCATGCTCGCTGCGCGTCCGAACAAATTCATAAATATTCTCAGGTGAGCAGTCAGCATTTGCGGATAATGCTTCTCCGCAAAGGCCCGCCGCTGCGTGTCCTTTTCGCATACAATGACCTGCTTAGGTCCCTTCAGTAGTACACACTGCAAAGTACAGAGCCCCGTAGGGCCCGCGCCGATCACCAGCACCGTATCCTCCGGTTTGATCTCCGAAATATCAGCGGCCCAACAGCCTGTTGCCAGAATATCACCAACAAACAGAGCCTGCCGGTCCGAAACTGGTGGGCCTGCTAAGTACACTTTGCAATACCAGCAGGCTTTGAGATACCCGTGGTACAATAGCCGTAGGACAGCAGGGAGAAGTTCTCTATGACTTTTTGGCGCTCTATAGTAGTATCCTTCCATGATTTCCGCTTTTTCCGCTGCTGCCAGATGTGCTGCTTTTGTGATGTAAAAACTTTCCCTATGTTTGACAGTTTTGTTCCGTCTCTGTCTCTTATAGAGAGAGCATATCTGGATTCTTCCAGCGGCAGGGGCGAGCAAAATGGCTCAAATCAAATAGATGATTTCCGAATTTTAAATTCGGAAGTAATATCATCATACGGGGGTTCAATAGAACATGCAGATAATATCCGCCCCTGCGAACCTTACACAACTGTAAGATTAACCCCCGTTTTGTAAGGTAAATCTATGGTACGGCCATCGGGCCTCCCTTATAATGGTTTTATAACCACTCAAGGAGGTCACCCCGTGAAAAAATCAAAGCCAATTTTCATGTTCCTCAGCGCAATCATAATCACGGCCGTGCTGGGCATCGCAATCCTTGCCACTATCTTCCGCGCTACAGAAGCCAGCGCCACCGACTGCTACAGCCGCATAGACAACACCCTGGTGGAGGAAATAACGCCTCACGGCGGCATGAACTACCGCTACACCCTCCAGGTCTACTCCGAGGACGGCGCTCCGTCCACATTGGAGCTGGACACCTCCCGCATTCTGAAGAATGGAGCCTACATCCTCATCAGAACCGCGCCCCTGCGGGGCGTCCTCAGCTGGGAGGAGCTGCAATACGACCAGCTCCCCACCCCTGTTCAGGCAAAATATGCGGAATGATCTCTCAACAAACGGACAAAGGGCGGCCCCTGCGGGACCGCCCTTTCCCGCGCACGCGAGAGAGATTTTTCATTTCATTCGGAAAAATCCAGCTCACCCTATGGAAACTCTGGCAAAAAAGGTATATACTATGGAGGACTATACCATGGGCCTGTTGGTCCCTTCAAAGGAGCGCTCCATGATACGAAAGAAAATAAAAGAGAACACCTGCCTCACATATATCCCGTCAGAGAAATTCAAGACCAGCTTTTTCAGCGCGCAGCTCATCGTGCCGCTGGACAAAAAGACCGCCGGACTCAACGCCCTGCTGGTGAACGTCCTCAGCCGGGGCACCCTGCGGTGCCCCAATATGTCCGCCATCGGCCGGGAACTGGACATGCTCTACGGCGCCCGTCTCGGTCCCGCCGTCCGCAAGAAGGGCGAAAACCAGATGTTCGGCTTTATTGCCAGCTGCGTGGACGAGCGGTTCCTGCCCCCCGGCCAGCGGCTGCTGGAGAAAATGACCGATCTGCTGGGAGAATTCTGGTGCAATCCCGTCACCAAGGGCGGGCGGCTGCTGGAGGAGTACGTGGACAGCGAGCGCGACAACCTGGTGGACCTCATCCGCAGCGACATCAACGACAAGCGTGCCTACGCCGCCCGGCGGCTTATGGAGGAAATGTGCTCCGATGAGCCCTACGGCGTGGGCCGGATGGGCCGCGCCCAGGACGTGGAGCGCATCTCCCTGCGGAAGCTGGACGATCACTACAAAGCCCTCCTGCCCGAGGCGCGGCTGGAGCTGTTCTACTGTGGCTCCGCAGATGAAAAGCGGGTCGCCGGGGCCTTTGCCCGGGCCTTCGCCTCCCTGCCCCGCCAGGGAGAGACCTGCCCCACCCCTACCGTCCGCCGCCCCGCGCCGGACCCCTGCCGGGTAATCACGGAGGAGATGGATGTTGCCCAAGGGAAGCTGTGCCTGGGCTTTCGCACGGACAGCGCCGACCTGTCCGCGACGATGCTGATGAACGCCATGTTCGGAGGCTCCAGCAACTCCAAGCTGTTCCTGAACGTGCGGGAGAAGCTGTCCCTGTGCTACTACGCGGGCAGCGCCTTCCACCGGAGCAAGGGCATCATCACCGTATCCTCCGGCATCGAGTCCGCCAACTACGACCGGGCGGTAGCGGAGATTCTCGCCCAGATGGACGCGCTCCGCAGGGGCGATTGGGAGGACTGGGAGCTGGAGGGGGCCCGGCAGTCCCTTCTGAGCGGCCTGCGCTCCATGGAGGACTCCGCCGGGGCGCTGGAGGACTATGTCCTCGGTCAGGCCGCCGTAGGCGGAGACGAGACTCTGGAGAGCCTGTCCGCCGCTCTGCGCGGAGTGACGCCCCAGCGCATCCAGGACGCCGCGGCAGCGGTAAGGCTGGATACAATCTATTTCCTGAAGAGCAAGGAGGCCGAAGAATGAAGGTACTGGAATATCCCCGCCTTGGTGAAAAGCTGTTCCGGCGGACGCTGGACAACGGCCTGGAGGCGGTTGTGGTTCACAAGCCGCTGTACGCCAGGAAATACGCCTTTTTCGCCGCCCGCTACGGCGGGATGGATCTGCGCTTCCAGCAGGACGGCGCATGGCTGGACACCCCCGCCGGCATCGCACACTACCTGGAGCACAAGATGTTTGACACCGAGGCGGGCAGCGTCTCCCAGGCGTTCGCGAAAAACGGCGCGTCCGACAACGCCTTCACAAGCTGCGACATGACCGCCTATTACTTTGAATGTACGGAAAAATTCTACGAGAACCTGCGGCTCCTGCTGTCCTTTGTCTCCGAGCCCTACTTCACCCAGGAGAGCGTGGACAAGGAGCAGGGCATCATCGCCCAGGAGATCCGCATGACGGAGGACGATCCGGACTGGCAGGTCTACTCCAACCTGATGGGCTGCCTCTACAGGAACAGCCCCGCCCGTATCCCCGTGGCGGGCTCCGTGGAGAGCATCCGGCAGATCACGCCTCAGACGCTCTACGACTGCCACAAGGCGTTCTATACCCCCGCCAATATGATCCTGGTGTGCGTGGGAGACATCGACCCGGAGCGGGTCGCGGCGGAGGCGGAGGCCATCCTTCCCCGTGAGAGCGGCCCCGCGAAAGCGCGGGACTATGGCCAGGAGGAGGCTCTGGTCCCCGCCGCCCGGGAGTCCCGCATGACGATGGAGGTATCCATGCCCATGTTCCTGGCGGGGTTCAAGTGCCGTCCTGCTGGAAGCGGTGAGGCGGAGCTGCGCCAGAGCATCATTGGCGATCTGGCCTGCGACGTGCTGTTCGGAGAGAGCAGCCCGCTGTATACCCGCCTCTATGAGGAGGGCGTTATCAACGGCAGTCTGGGCGGCAACTTCGACATGCTGCCAGGCGTCGCCTACATGTATGTAGGCGGCGACGCAAAGGACCCCCGCCAGGTCTTCGACGAGATCACCCGGCAGGCGGAGAAGCTGGGACGGGAGGGCATCGGCGAGGCGTTCTACCATCAGATCCGCAGGGCCAGTCTGGGCGGAATGATCCGCAGCCTCAACTCCTTTGAGAACATCGCGGTAAGCATGGCGGAGGGCCGCTTCCGAGGCTTTGACTACTACCGCTTCCCGGAGGTCTTTGAGAGCATCGCCAAGGAGGACGTGGAGGCGTTCCTGCGGGAGAACATCACGCCGGAACGGGCGGCGCTGTCCCTGATCGATCCGGCTTGAACAGAAAAACGACCAAGGAGGTTTCAAAATGTACGAATACGCGAGAACCGATATGCCCATCAG
>JAAWQM010000073.1 GCA_022800525.1 Oscillospiraceae bacterium | reverse complement strand
CGCTGGCGCGTCACTGCCCAGATGGCTCTGTCCCTTTAACAGGGCGTCAGCCGGAGTTGGAATATTACCAGACCCCCAGATCAGATGCCCGAAGGACCTTTTGTTCACGGGGCGCCGCAGCTCTTCATTTGCAGGCGTGTCCGAAAATCCCCCGCCGAGGTCATGCCGGAGGCATCACCAAGAAGGGAGTCCAGAACCGTAGGTTCTGGGGTGTTTTTGGTCACTTTTTGCACAAGCAAAAAGTGACCGGGGTCCGGGCCGCGCAGGCCCGGGGCAGCGAATAGAAACAATTTCCCCGGCATATCCTAGTAACAAGAATTCCCCCAATGGGGGAGAAAAAGAAAGGACCATGGATATGAAAAAAGTACTCTCCGGCCTGTTGGCCCTGCTGATTCTCTTGATCCTGCCGCCCGCCGCGCAGGCGGAGGAGCTGGCTGTGGAGTGCCAGTCCTGCCTGCTGATGGAAAAAACCACCGGCAAAATCCTCTATGCCGTCAACGAGCACGAACAGCTGGAACCCGCCAGTGTCACCAAGATCATGACCGTCCTCCTGGTGATGGAGGCCATCGACGCCGGGACCCTCGCCTATGACGACGTGGTCACCGCCTCCGCCTACGCCTGCTCCATGGGCGGCAGCCAGATCTGGCTGAAGGAAAACGAGCAGATGACGGTGGAGGATATGCTCAAGGCCGTGTGCGTGGTCTCCGCCAACGACTGCTCCGTGGCCCTGGCCGAGCATCTGGCCGGGAGCGCCGACGCCTTCGTGGCCAGAATGAACCAGCGGGCCGGGGAGCTGGGCATGAACGATACCAACTTCCTCAATCCAACCGGCCTCCCCTCCCAGGGCCACGTCACCTCCGCCCACGACATCGCTCTCATGAGCCGGGAGCTGATCCTGAACCACCCGGACATCCGGCGCTTCACCACCATCTGGATGGACACCCTCCGGGACGGGGCCTCCGCCCTGAACAATACCAATAAGCTCATCCGCTTCTACCAGGGAGCCACCGGCCTGAAGACCGGCAGCACCGACAGCGCCCTCTACTGCCTCTCCGCCACGGCGGAGAGGGACGGCATGGAGCTCATCGCCGTGGTCATGAAGGCCCCCACCTCCACCCAGCGGTTTGAGAGCGCCAAGACCCTGCTCAACTACGGCTTCGCCGCCTACGCGCTGGGGGAGGCGCAGCCTCCGGCGGCGCTGGAGCCCATTCCCGTACACCTGGGCGAGCTGTCCTGCGTAACCCCCAAGCTGGGCGGGAACACCATGATTCTGGCCGCCAAGGAGAAGGTCAACTCCATGGAGGTGCAGATCGCCCTGGAGGAGTCCCTGGAGGCCCCGGTGGAGGCGGGCCAGGAGGTGGGCCGCATGACCGTCACCTCCGGCGGCGAGACCCTGGCCTCCATCCCCCTGGTGGCGGAGCAGAGCTGCGCCCGGCTGAACTACTGGCAGATTTTGGGAAGGTGCCTGCGCACCGCCTTTATGGCGGGTTGACGGAACCGGGAGGAACGGCTTCGCCGTTCCTCCCCCTTTTCTTTCAGCGCGCAGCCCGCACGGCCGGAGAAAATCCGCTGAAACGCGGACCTCCGGTTATGGCGCGGCTATTGCTGCTGGAATTGCAGGTCGATCCGTGCCTTGACCAGAGCGATGAATCCGGCGGGCGATTTGACCTCCAGAACCGGTCCGAAGGACAGGACGCGGATCAGAAGCTCGATCTCGTCCTCCCGGTCGTAGCGCAGCCTGACCTGATAAAGCCTGTCATCCAGCTTCTGCGTCTCCTTTTCATAGTGGGAGAAGTGCAGCAGGACCCGCTCCAGCGCGTTCCGCTCGTCATGGAGCAGCAGTACAAGCTCCCGCAGCTGCCTCTGCGGCAAGCGGAAGCTGCCGGGGTCGTACGCCTCCAGCGCCTCGCAGTCGTATGTGCGGGCAAGATTGATGGTATGCCTCTGCCGCCTGTCCACAGCCAGAAGGCGGAATTTATCATCCTTTGCCGAGTATTCCAGACGGTAGGGGGCGCATGTGACTGAGCGGCGGGAACCGGTGCGGCCGTAAAACCCGAGCCTCAGCAGCCGCTTTTCCCGGATTGCCTGCAGGACCGTCCGGAAGCGCCCGATATAGCGTTCGTCCTCATAGGGATCTCCGTCCGCGTACTGGTCGAACCGCACGAAGGTATCCGGCTGATAGAGCGGCGTCACATCCTCCAGCCCGGCGGCGTCAGGGGCGAACAGCGCAATGCGGGGGTCCAGAAGCAGCGCCTTCAGCCAGCGCTTCTGGAGAGAGGTCAGCGGCATGTCCGGCCTGTGCCGGATGACAGGCTCAAAGCCTTCTCCCAGCAGCGGCCATTCTCCGCTTTTCAGCGCCGCCGGAATAGAGAGGACGCTCTCCGCAAAGGCCTTTTCCCGGACAAGCCCGGTCAGCCGGGCGTCGGTCAGGCAGCCCTCGGCGGCCTCCGCCAGCACAGCCGCGACTACATTGAAATAGCTTCCATAGATCTCACTGAACAGCATCGCCGTCACCTCCGTACATGGCTCTCATGCGGCGCAGGTCCTCGCGGAAGGTGTCCGTCACGGACTGGTCGCTGCATTTCAGCTCCACAATCCGCCCGATAAAGGTGCGCAGCCAGGGCAGCATTTCGGACGCGTCGTAGACGTCGGCGGTGAACCGGCAGGTATGCCCGTCCAGCATTTCGACGCTCCCGTGCCGCTTCTCCCGCTCCAGACGCCGGGGGATGTGCGCCTCTCCAGGGCCGAAATGGACCGTCATCTCCAGGTGGTCCAGACGGTAGCCCGCACCGGTGGATACGCCCCAGAGATGCCGGGCAAATCCGGACTGATGCTCCATATGAATATTGTAGTCCAGGTCCTCGCTGCCGGGGACCGCCTTCTTGATGGCGTCCAGGCGGAAGAAGGCCATGCGCCTGCCGCGGTAGTAGTAGCCCAGCAGGTACTGGCGCCCGGTCTGGGTGCTGATGTAGATTTTCAGCGGGCACACGGTCCGGCGGTAGTCAAAGCCGCTGCGCAGGTTTCTCACGGTAAGCTCCACCGACCGCCGCTGACCGATGGCCTCCAGAAGCTGGCAGAGGATGTCGCTGTCCAGCGCGTGAAGGATATAGTGGTGCTTGAACCGGAAACTGTCTGGCGGGTCCTCCAGCTTGTCCAGCAGATAGGAGCCGATCACCCCCACCGGATCCTCCTCGGCGTAGAATTCCAGCGCGTCCGCCCAGGACTCCAGAGGGAACTTCTCCCGGCCGGTCCTCCGGTAAAGGACCTCCCGCCCGCTTTTTTCGGACTGAAGCAGCCCCAGGGACTCGTACTCCTTCAGCTTTTTGCGGATGGTTGATTCATCCAGGGAAAACGCGCCGCTGAAATGGGACAGGTATTCGTCGTTGATGCGGTCCGCGATCTCCCGGAAGGACAGGGCGTTTCCCTCCGCGAGGATGTCCAGGATGTAGAAATGCAGCGTGATGTCCTTGCTGGTGAAGCTCCTGGCCTTGAACGCCTTATGCAGCGGATTGCGGGGGATGCTCCTGCTGTCAACAGACAGGAACACGTTTTTTCCGGCCGCGTTCTGGCGGAAGGCCATATAGCCGCCAAGCCAGCTCTCGATCCTGCGGCGTTCGTTGTCGTAGCTGCGGGCGCTTTTTGCGCTGTATTCCTCGCGGCTCTTGAAGCCGTACACATAAAACTCCCGCATGTAATCCCGGATGCGCTCAAAATTCTTGATAAGCTCGCTGTATCCCATTGCGACCGCCTCCCTGCTGTTCCATGCGCCAATTCTAACACAGAACAAGCTCCGGGAAAAGACCGGGATAGGGCAAAATTCGACCTGGGGCTGTCCTCGCAACTTTTTTTCCGTGATTTTCCTCGTCCGCCGCAGTATGATGATCTCACAAAAGCACAGACAGCAGCACACGACTTTGCCTGTCACGCAATGAACAACGTGCTTTGTGAAAAGACGCGGAAAGACGCCGGCAGCAATCTTTTGATGATATTGGGATTATCATAGAAAGCGTCTTGTCCACCCAAAAGGCGCCAACAGCAAGATCGAATAGCTAAGTTGGTTAAAGCAGAGGGGGCCCGCCCCCTTTTACGCGGGTTCGAATCCCGCTTCAGACGGCGCCTTGTTTCTGAGTTTATGACGGAGGAGTGATTATCATGCTTGCGTTCCTGAAGGAGGAGGCCAACAAGACCCGTACGGAAAACGGCGCGGTCACATACCGGTCCACCCAGTCCCGGTGTCTGGACCTGTTCGCCACCATCGGCGCGCTGCGCGGGGCCGGTGAAGCGGAGATCACCAGCCGCTTTCTCCGTGCCTACACGGAAGACGGGGATCTGGCGATGAAAACGCTGTTCTACGCCCGGGACATCCGGGGTGGTCTCGGAGAGCGCCGGGTGTTCCGCACGGTTCTGAAATGGCTGGCGGCCAACGCGCCCCAGTCGGTTGAGAAGAATGTCCCGTACATCGCGGAGTATGGCCGCTATGACGACCTGCTGGCCCTTATGGGCACCTCCTGCGAGCCTGCGGCCATGGCAACCATCAGAAACCAGCTCGCGGCGGACCGCGCCGCGCTGGAGGCGGACCAGCCCGTGTCCCTGCTGGCGAAGTGGCTGCCCTCGGTGAACGCCTCCAACAGGGAGACTGTACGGCTTGCCAAGCGCATCGCCCGGTCGCTGGGGATGAACGACGCGGCGTACCGCAGGCTGCTGAGCGCGCTGCGGGCGAAAATCGGCATCATTGAGAACAGCCTGCGGGAGCGGGACTACACCTTCGACTATTCCAGGCAGCCCTCCAAGGCGATGTTCAAATACCGCAAGGCATTCCTGCGCAACGACGGCGAGCGGTACAGCGCCTTTATGAGCCGTGTCGCGGAGGGTGCGGAGCAGCTCCGCACCGGGACCCTGACGCCCTATGAGCTGATCCAGCCGTTTTTTGACGGCGGCGAGGTCTCCCGGCAGGAGCGGGCGGCCATCGACGCCACCTGGAGAGCGCTGGAGGATTTCACCGGCGGAGAGAACGCCCTGGTGGTCATCGACGGCTCCGGGTCCATGTACGCCTGTACAGCCCCTGCGCCCGCAGCGGTGGCGCAGTCCTTGGGTATCTATTACGCCGAGCGCAATACCGGTAAGTTCCACGGTCATTTCATCACCTTTTCGGAGCATCCCCTTCTGGTGGAGATCAAGGGCCGGGATATTTTTGAGAAGGTCCGCTACTGCCAGAAGTTCAACGAGATCGCCAATACCGATATCCAAAAGGTATTTGAGCTGATCCTGCGGACCGCCGTGAAAAACCGGGTGCCCCAGGAGGACATGCCCGCGAAGCTCTACATCATTTCGGACATGGAGTTTGACTGCTGCGTCGCCGGCGGCGGCCTGACCAACTTCGAGTACGCCCGGAAGCTCTTCGCCAGCCAGGGCTACCGGCTGCCCGAGGTGGTGTTCTGGAATGTGGCCAGCAGGAACCAGCAGCAGCCCGTCACGGTCAATGACGCGGGAGCCGCCCTGGTCTCCGGATGCTCGCCCAGAATCTTTTCCATGCTGAAGGCCGGCATTCTCTCCCCCTATGCGTTTATGATGGATGTCCTTGGTTCGGAGCGGTATGCGCCCATCGCGGCGTAGCGGCCCGGCGCCAGGAGACGGCAGCGCCGTCTCCTGGCGTTTATTATTTCCGGATATAAGAAGCTGTGTTCATAGGCGAGGAATGCCGGATGGGCGAGGGATTTTCGCGCCGGTCAAGGCGAATTTTCGCAGGAATACTGGATGTATTTCAAGAAGATTCAACGAAGACTGGCGCGAAAAGACCTGCCCAGGCGGCGTTCAACGCCTGTGAATACAGCTTCTTATATCCGGAAGCAATATTTTGCTGTGGAAGGACGCTTGACTGTCCGTTCCTTGTGTTATATAATATGACCGAACGTTTGGACGAAAGAGGAACTGGCGTGATGAATACAAACCGGGTGAAAGCCGCTGCGGAGTGGTTCTACAACACCATATTCAAGGAGGAAGCCATCCGGCCCAGGCCCCCCCGGAAAGAGGATATCCTTCCCTCTATGCTCCGCACCGCCCGTTCGCTGGAAAACGGCCCCCATCAGAACTGGCAGTCCCGCGAGTCCGTTTTCATGAAGCAGGCGAAGCTGCTGGCGAACTATGAGGACGACTGCGACTACCAGGGGAACGCCACCCACTACTATCCCACATATCAGGCCCTGTCGGACCAGGAGCTTCGCGGGTACTTCTCCTGGCGGACCGGGGTGCGCGGAGGGGATGTCCGGCAGACCTCCCTGTCCTTCGCCTTCCTCTATATCTATGAGCTGATTAACCAGATCGGCGTGTCCGATCCCCTGGACGGATACCACAAGCTGTCCGCCTTCCGGGACGCCTACGGCCAGATTGACGGCGGCATCCTGCCCTACCTGAAGCGGTGGATGGTGGACTATGTAATCTACTATGGGCTGGACCCGGCGTTTCTGGCCGGCTCGCCCCAGGTGATTTTTGACCGGAGTATCACCGTGCTGGAGCACGTCCAGGAGCAGGATGCCACAAAGGTCATCTATGCGGTGAGGCAGCTCTCCCCCAAATGGCTGGAGCGGTCCAGGTTCTACGCCGCTTACCAGGAGGATATGGACGCGGTGATTGTCCGGGTATTGCGGCGGATGTCGGCCCACTACGATTCCCGGTGCAAGAAGACCCTGGTGGAGCAGTATTTCGGCGGGTTCGCCCAGTATCAGGTGCGCCTCTTTGACGCCGCCGTCTTCTGCAACCCGCTGAAGCGGCGGAGCTATGAGTACGCCGTGGACGAGCAGTATTCCTACCGCTGCGAAAACGGCCTCTGGTCCGTCCGGAAGCGCACCATCACCCCCAGCTCCGCCGGAAGGATGGACGCCCTTCTGAAAACCGTTGATTCCGTGATGCGCCAGGAATTTGATTACCGCCACCCGGTCAAGGCGGAGCTGGAGACCAAGTGGGTCCTCCGGATTATCGAGGAGGAGGTCCGGGCGCTCCTGGACGGCAAACGGGCCGCTGAGTCAAACAAAATCACGATTGATTACGCCCAGCTCGCGAAGATCCGCCGGGACGCCGCCGCCACCCAGGAGAAGCTGATTGTGGAGGAGGAGATGGACGGCCCCCCCGCCCCGCCGGAGATCCCGCTGGACGATGAACAGATACGGCTTGTCCCCGCGGCGGAGCCCGTGGCGCAGGAGCCTTCCGGACAGGTGGACGGCCTGCTGGCCCCCGTGGAATACCGCCTGCTGCAATGCCTGCTGTACGGCAGGGACGCCGGCTGGGTGCAGGCTGAGGGCTGGCTGCTGTCCGTGCTGGTGGACGGTATCAACGAAAAGCTGTTTGACACGTTCCAGGACTCCGTCCTGGATGACACCCCCCAACTGGTGGAAGACTATATTGACGAGTTGAAAGAGATGGTACGCCCATGAAAATTCCCAGACGGATCGCGCAGACTCTCATGAACTCCCTGAAAGGCGGCGTTGTGCCCCGGGTGGGGCTGCCCTACGTCACCGTCGGCCGGAAGGCCGAGATCGATGCCCTCCTGCGGGATGTGGACGTCATTGCCGATGGCGGCGCGTCCTTCCGCTTTATCGTGGGCAAATATGGCAGCGGCAAGAGCTTTCTGCTGCAAACCATCCGCAATTACGTGACGGCGAAGAATTTTGTGGTGGTGGACGCGGACCTCTCCCCGGAGCGCAGGCTCCAGGGGACCCGGGGCCAGGGGCTGGCCACATACAAGGAATTGATCCGCAATATGTCCACCAAGACCAAGCCGGAGGGCGGGGCCCTGTCCCTGATTCTGGACCGCTGGATCAGCGGCGTGCAGCAGGAGGTCACAGCCTCCTCTGGCCTCAGCGTCACCGACCCCCAGCTGGCCCCGCTGGTGGAAAAGAGGATATCCGCTGTGATCGGTTCCCTGAATGAGATGGTCCACGGCTTTGACTTCGCGCGGCTGCTGACGCTCTACTACCGCGCCCATATCTCAGGCGAGGACGAGACCAAGGCCAGGGTGCTCAAGTGGTTCCGGGGGGAGTACGCTACCAAGACCGAGGCCCGGCAGGAGTTGGGAGTCAACATCATCGTCACCGACGACGACTGGTACGAGTATCTGAAAATCTTCGCCTGCTTTCTGAAGCAGGCGAACTACGCCGGAATGCTCATCCTCATCGACGAGCTGGTGAATATCTACAAGATTCCCAACGCCATCACCCGGCAGTACAACTATGAGAAGATTCTGACCATGTATAACGACACCATGCAGGGCAAGGCGCAGCATCTTGGCATTATCCTGTGCGGCACGCCCCAGTGCATGGAGGACCCCCGCCGGGGCGTCTACAGCTACGAGGCCCTGCGCTCCCGGCTGGCGGAGGGACGCTTCTCCGGCCAGCACAAGGACCTGCTGTCCCCGGTGATCCAGCTCCAGCCCCTTACGCTGGAGGAAATGCTGATTCTGGTGGAGAAGCTGGCGGATATTCACGCGGAGCTGTACGAGTATCCCCAAATCGTCACCCAGCAGGACATGGTGGATTTCATCGGAATTGAATTCGGACGCATCGGCGCGGACAGCCACATCACCCCCCGGGAGGTCATCCGGGACTTTATCGGGGTGCTGGACATCGTGTACCAGAATCCGGAGGTCAAGGTTCGGGAGCTGTTGGGCAGCGGGGATTTCGCCTACGCCCGGAACGCGGTACAGGAGGAGTCCGCAGGGGAGCAGTTCGCGGAATTTGAGCTGTAGCTGTTCAGGCGCCGAAAAGTCGGAAGTCATTTGGAAGCTGAGCAGTACAGGAAAAACCGCGAGGGCTTTGATATGGTTGGGATAGACTACAATGACGGTCCTCCATGGACCGTGCAGCCTCAGATTCAAGCGGCTAATGAACAGCTTGCCTTTTGGGACGCATGGCTGAAAGAAGCAATGCGATAACCTTCAGTTTATCAAGAAATCGGATCAGGAGCGCGCTATGAGTATCTTTGACCGCTACGCCCCCTTTGTGCAGGACTATATCTACCGCAGCGGCTGGAACGACCTGCGGGCCATCCAGGTCGCGGCGGCCAACGCTATCTTCAACACCGATGAGCATGTGCTTCTTACCGCCTCCACCGCCTCCGGCAAGACGGAGGCCGCGTTCTTCCCCATCATCACCCTCTTTTCCGAGGACCCGCCGTCGTCGGTGGGCTGCATCTATATCGGTCCTCTCAAGGCCCTCATCAACGACCAGTTCACCCGCCTCAACGACCTGTGCGGGAAGGCGGATATCCCCGTCTGGCACTGGCACGGCGACGTGGCCCAGAGCCACAAGAGCAAGCTGATGAAACGCCCCTCCGGCATCCTCCAGATTACCCCGGAATCGCTGGAGGCCATGCTGCTGCACAAGCATGCCGCCATCCCCCGCCTGTTCGGCGACCTGCGGTTCGTGGTCATTGACGAGGTGCATTCCCTCCTGCGGGGCGACCGGGGCGGGCAGACGCTGTGCCTCATTGAGCGGCTGAGCCGTCTGGCGGGAGTGGAGCCCCGGCGCATCGGGCTGTCCGCTACCATCGGCGCCCCGGAACGTACGGGAGAGTTTCTCGCGCTGGGCACCGGGCGGGGGACTGTCATCCCGAAGATTGAGGCCAGGGGCATGAAATGGCGGCTGAGCATGGAGCACTTCTATGTGAAGGACGTCCAGGCCGGGGAGGACCGGACGGACATCGACGCCCTGCCTGTGCTGGAGGAAAAGACTGACGACGCTCCCACCGGCGCGGACCCCGGCCTCGGCTACATCTTTGAGCATACGCGGGGCAAAAAGTGCCTGGTTTTCGTCAACTCCCGGGAGGAGTGCGAGACGGTCACCACTACTCTGCGGCAGTACTGCGAGCTCCGGCGTGAACCGGACCGCTTCCTGATTCACCACGGCAATCTCTCCGCCTCCTACCGGGAGACGGCGGAGGGCGTCATGAAGGACGAATCCCAATATCTGACCACCGTCACCACCGCCACGGCAATCTCTCCGCCTCCTACCGGGAGACGGCGGAGGGCGTCATGAAGGACGAATCCCAATATCTGAC
>JAAWQM010000072.1 GCA_022800525.1 Oscillospiraceae bacterium | reverse complement strand
GGTGGACGATGATATGGACATGAGCGCCCTGCCCAAGACCAACTATATCAAATCCATTGTCACATCCGAGTGCAAAATGGACATGGAGCGCAAGGGCGTCCAGAGCTACCAGAGCCAGCTTTATGTGCGGTTCCTCTGCTTTGGCAACGGAGCCTTGACTGCCCTCCACGACAGGTCTGACGGTTTCTTTCGCCGCCAGATCGTGCTGACCACAAAGGACAAACCGGCAGGGAGAGCGGATGATCCGTTTCTCTCAGACAAGCTGATCGCGGAGCGTGAGGGTATTTTCCTCTGGTGTCTGGAAGGGCTTCACCGCCTGCTGGTCAACAATTACCGCTTCACCATCAGCGACCGGGCCAGGGAGAACATCGATGTCGTTGTGCGGGAGGCCAACAACATCGTGGACTTTCTGGCTTCTGCCGGGTATGTCCAGTTCAAAGCGGACAGCGAGGCCGCTACCCGTGACCTCTACGCCGCCTATAAGGTCTGGTGCGAGGACAATGCCGAAAACCCGCTTTCCCCCAAGAGCTTCTCCGGCTTCATCGCCCAGAGCGCCGATGCCTACCGGCTGGAGGCCACCAACAACGTGTATATCGGCAGCGGAAAGCGGTGCCGGGGCTATCTGGGAATTGAGGTCCTGATAAGGCCGACTGCATTATGAGCAGAGAAATGAAATCATCCGTACATGCGTACACGAGTACACAGCCCCTTGTACCGATGTACGCATGTACGGATAGTTTTGAGTTCGCCCTTATCTTTTACAGGCGGTCACGCTGACCTGACCTCAAAAAAGCGGGGTGAAATTCAAGCCTTGTGATTTTCGTGAAGATTATCACGCACCAGCGTATGGATTACACCCGTTGATGATTTGCGGAACCGTGTACCCGCTTTACGAACAGGTGAAGAAATCTACGGTTTCAATGGAGGTCATACGAAATCGTGAAGTGGGTAGCAGCCTCTTGTGACCTGGGCTTCATGGCAGAAAAACTGAGCGGAAACCACAGGCCGCCAAATCTTCATCATACCGTGAAACTACTTTGCGGAACAACAAACAAAATTCATCAGAAAGCGAGGAAAACAAGTTGAAATCCAATTTGAGAAACGAGATCAAGGCATACATTGTGCGCCAGGGGATAACCATGCAGGAGGTGGTGGACGTACTCTCCGATGTGTACGGCTGGTCGGACAGTGTGTCCAACCTGTCCAACAAGCTCCAGCGGGAATCCCATTATGGAGGTACTATGACGAAAAACTTTGAACTGCTGACCTTTGAAGAACTTCTGAACCTGCCCATCGACATTGAGAGCTGCTTTGACCCTATCTTTGAACCGCCTGCCGATTTCATTGAGGAATGGTATCGGGAGCATGAACCGCAGAACCCGTTCTCCTGCAAGGTGACGCGCAAGATTGGAAACACCTGGTATATCGTTGAGACGGAATGTGATGGGGCCGAGCCGCTTCCCAGCCTGATGCGCCGTATGATTTTTTCGGATAAGGAGGCGGTTTGATGTCGACAAAACAGGAAGATCATGTTATCATAGAGCCATGCACTACGGTACTGTCAGCTGACCCACACAAGAAAGGAGACAACAACGTGGATCAGCAGAAAATCACGATTTTGTACTGCCGCCTCAGTAATGAGGATGCCCTTGACGGGGAGTCAAATTCGATTGCCAATCAGAGGGCTATCTTGACCCGATACGCCGCTGAGCGTGGCTTCACAAACACACGCATTCTGGTGGACGATGGGTACACCGGGACGAACTTCAACCGCCCCGGCGTCCAGGAGGGGCTTTCCCTGGTGGAACAGGGACTGGTCGGCACATGGATTGTTAAAGACATGAGCAGATTTGGCAGAGATTACCTGCAAGTGGGCCGGTATACGGAAATCGTTTTTCCGAGTTATGATGTCCGCTTCATCGCCGTCAATGATGGCGTGGACAGCGAACGGGGAGACAACGATTTCACGCCGTTTCGTAATCTTTTTAACGATTTTTATGCCAAAGATACCAGCAAAAAGGTCCGTTCTGTTCTGAAAGCCAGAGGCACCAGCGGCAAGCACATGGGCAAACCGCCCTACGGCTACCGCTTCGACCCGGCTGACCGTAACCACTGGATCGTTGACGAGGATGCCGCTCCAGTGGTCAAGCGTATCTTTGACCTGTCGATTGCCGGAAAAGGACCGAGCCAGATCGCCCGGATTTTGGAGGCGGACAAGGTTTTGACCGCCAAGGCGTTATACGCCCAGCGGAAAGGCGGTCTGCTACCGGAGCGTCCCTATCACTGGATGGAGCAGTCGATTGTCGGCATTCTGGAACGGATGGAGTACACCGGCTGCGTCTGCAATTTCAAAACCTACTCCAAGTCCTATAAGCTCAAGAAGCGCATCCCCAACGCCAGCGAGGATATGTTCATTCTGCCCGACACGCAGGAGGCCATCGTGCCGAAAGAGCAGTGGGACAGGGTGCAGGAGTTGCGCCAGCACAAACGCCGCCCAGTCAAGGGAGAGCGTCAGGGGATGTTTGCCGGGTTGGTGGTCTGCGCCGACTGCGGGAGCAAACTCCACTTCGCAACCTGTAAGAACTTTGACGGCAAGCAGGATCACTACGTCTGCGCCAAGTACAAGAGTGGACGGGGGACCTGTTCGGCGCACTATATTCGGGAAGATGTTCTGCGGGATGTGGTGCTGGAGCGCATCCGGGCCGTGACGGAGTATATCCGGGCCGATGTGGAGGGCTTTCAGGAGGACTGGCTGATGTGCCGGAGAGAGGAACAGGAGAAATCCATCCGGGAGGACAAGCGGCGGCTGGAGAAAGCTAAGAAGCGTCTGGCGGACATCGACAAGCTCATCACCCGTATCTATGAGGACATGGTACTCGGCAATCTGAGCCAGGAGCGTTATCAGAAGATGCTGGAGGGCTACGAAGCGGAGCAGGTCAGGCTGAATAATGAGATCATCGGTCTGGACGATTGGGTGGCGACCCGTGAGGAAATGGAGGACAATGTTGACCAGTTCCTTGCCCTGCTGGAAAAGTATGTGGACATCCCTGAGCTGACCCAGACCATCGTCAATGAGTTCATCAAGCAGATCATCGTCTACGCCCCGGACAAGTCCAGCGGCAAACGGACGCAGAAAATCAAGATCGTTTTCAACTTCCTGGAGGAAGTTGAAGTACCGGAAATCAGCGAACCTGTTATTACGGAAACTATCTATGGACGCAGAAAGACGGCGTGACACACAGTCACGCCGCCCTCTGCGGCAAATAGTTACTTGTCACTATTAAGCCTTGGGGCGCAAGGCTTTCGCTTTGGCGGAGATGGAGAGATTCGAACTCTCGATACCCTTTTGAGGTATACACGATTTCCAATCGTGCGCGCTCGACCAGCTACGCGACATCTCCACATAGTTGCCCGGCAACATTTGCCTATGCAGTTGTCCGCTGTCCAACATCATTGCTCATTATACCCGCTTTCCCACCTAAAGTCAAGAGAAATTTCCAGAATTTCAAAATTTTTCCGATGGCCCCTGTCCCCGGCCGCGATACCGCGGCCGGGGGCAGGGGGAACATCTGTTACCGGTGCATGGTCTCCTTTACGGAGGCCGCTGCGGCGTCCACCGCGTCGGTGGCCGTCTGCATCGCCTTGCCGGCAGGAGTCTTTTTTGCCGCGCTGGTATGCATGGCCAGATCTGCCGCGGCGCCGACCGCCGCTCCCAGCAGCATCCCTTTTACAAAGCCTTTTACACTCATCAGTCTCTCCTCCTCTCCGTCTGAAAGATAGTATGGCCAGAGATGAAAAAATCACTCGTTTTTCACCGGCGTTTCTCTTTCCAAATACTGGGAATTATGAAAAACGCGGCAGCCCACAGACAAAGGCCAAGGCCCCTCTCGCGCCGCAGGAAATACGGCGCAAGAGGGACCTTGCCAAAACAGGAAGCGTGGGGAGGGAAAGAAAGGAGGGGGAGGGTGGATAATCACGCTACCCGCTTTGCACCCACGTAGTACTTTGTGTAATAGCTCTCACTGAGGCTGCTCACCTTCACATAGCCAGTGGAGCTGGAGGAAGCATGGATAAATTCGCCGTCGCCAACATAGATGCCCACATGGGAACATGCCTTGCCCTTGCTGAGGGACGGATCACAGAAGAGGACGAGGTCGCCCGGCTGAAGGTCTTCACGCTCCACATAGGTGCCTGTGCTCTGCCACTGGGAGGTTGCGGAATGGGGCAGGCTGTAGCCCAGCAGCCCATATATGTACATAGTAAATCCGGAGCAGTCGAAGCCCTTGGGAGAGGCCCCGCCGTAGACGTACCGCACGCCCAGGTAATCGTAGGCGGCTTCAGCAGCCTCCGCGCCCACGGTGCCGGCCGCGCCCGGCGTGTAGACCCGCACATAGTCGGCGCAGATGTAACCCTTCGTCCCGTTGACGGACACGGCGTACCAGTTGTCCTCCAGGGAGAGCAGGTCCACCATGTTCCCGGCGTATACCTTTGTGAGGATACTGCCGTCGGTGGAGGGGATGCTGCGCACATTCACGCAGCTGCCGGTGATGACGCCTCTGGGGTCCACCAGGGGGAGCCCGTCCACGGAGAGGTACTCGCCGCTGACATAGCCCTCCTGGCCGTCCCGTTCCACCTTGCACCAGGTGTCAAGCACATTGAGGATGGTGACCTCCGCACCCTGCTCCAAGGTGGCCAGGGCCTCGCCGTCAGCGGAGGGGCTGTTCAGGAAATTGACCTCATTGGCGGTTACAACGCCGCGCTTGCCCGCCAGGGACTCCTGGGCCGCGTCCGCGCTGACGGACTGGCTGCCCCGGCTCTCCACATAGGCGGCGTAGACATAGCCGGTATACTGTCCGCAGGAGACCTGATACCATTCGCCCGCCTCGCCCAGAATCTGCACCTGGTCGCCGCTGTTCAGATAGGTAATGGTGGCGGAATCCGTGGAGGGTTCAGTGCGCAGGCGGAGGGCGTTCACGCTGACGGTGCCCTCCGTGTCCTCAGCAGCCCAGGCGGTCATGGTCAAAAGAATGGCAGTCAATACCGCCAGGAGTACACTCTTGCTCAACAGCTTTCTCATTGGTAGATTCCTCTCATCCTTTTATCATTTGTAGTGGAAAGTGGTCAGCGGGTCACTTCGATTTCCCGGCCAGAGCGCGTTCCAGCCAGATGCCGGAAACGTCCATCGCCGCATACAGGCTGTCCTTCTCGCTGCGCTTGACGATGCGATCCCGGCTGCGAAGGTCGGGGGCGGTGCGCTGCAATTCAATGGACACCTTTGTGGCGATTTCCAGTTCGTTCTCCTTCCGGGACTCCTTGACCTGCATCAGGATGATGTGGGAATCCGCCATGGAGCCGTAATAAATCATATTGCCGACCCGGCGCAGCGGGTGGCCCTTATAAACAAGTCCTTCCTTTTTTTCAGACATCCATTCCGTTCCTTTCTTACAAAGAGTTACAACCGTCATTTCTTTTTGTAACCGAATTGTAACATATCACAACCACTTTGTCAACACTTCCTTAAAAAAACCTTAATCAGAATTTTCCCTTCCCAGGAACCTGGCGCAAGCCTTGCCGCAGAGGGAATTCAAACTGCGGCTTCCGCCTCTCCCCGCCGTTTGCCCGGCGGGGAGGAAAAATTTTTCCAGGGGGTTGCGGCAAAAGCCGCCTTCTATTATAATGAGGTGTTGAGAATGGGGAGAGACGAAACCGGTCCGTTTACCGGACAGCAAAAAGGAGGAGCTCTATGAGCAGACAGGAAGCTCGTGAACAATACGCCAAGGCCCTGCGGCTGGGCCAGAAAAACTACAAGGAATGCGTGGTCCTGGGCCGGTATCCCTACCCCCAGGTGCTGGATGAGATTCTGAATGAGGCGTTCGTGGCCGGACAGGTGGAGATGGGCATCATTGAAATCCCCACGGAGCAGATCGTGGGCACCAAGACCGCCGGGCGGCGCAGCGCCTTCGCCGCCAACTTCATGCCCCTGCTGGATCTGGACTCTGAGTTCTCTACAAAGTGGATCAGCCTGTGCGCCGACCATTTGGGGGACGAGGGCATCCGGGACCCCATCCGCTGCTTTGAGTACCTGGGCCGGTTCTACGTCCAGGAGGGCAACAAGCGGGTCAGCGTCCTGAAGAGCTACGACGCCCCCACCATCCCCGGCTATGTGATCCGGATGATCCCCAAGTGGAACGACGACCCCGCGGTGCAGGCTTACTACGATTTCATGGCCTCCTACCAGCTGACAGGGCTGTACCGGGTGTACTTCTCCCGGGCGGGCAGCTTCCCCAAGCTCCAGGCCGCCCTGGGCTTCGAGGCGGACCACGTCTGGACGGCGGACGAGCGGCAGCACTTCATCGCGGGCTTCACCTTCTTCCGGGACGCCTACCGCAAGCAGGGCGGCGGGACGCTGCCGATCACCCCGGCGGACGCCCTGCTGGTGTGGCTGCGGGTGTACGATTTCGAGCAGCTGTGGAAGATGCCGGCGGCGGAGCTGGCCAAGTCCATCGCCGCTGTGTGGCCGGACATGAAGCTGGCCGCCAGCGCCGCCCCCATCGACGTGAGCACCGAGACGGAGGAGCAGAAGCAGGAGGAGACATCGCCCAATCTGCTGGGCCGGTTCCTCAAGGCCATGTTCCCCAGCCACCTGAACATCGCCTTCATCAACGAGGGCGGCCCGGAGACCAGCGACTGGACCCGGGCCCACGACCTGGGCCGCCAGTACCTGGAGGCGGTGATGGAGGACAAGGTCACCACCCAGGTGTTCAACAACGTCGACCCCGGCGAGTCGGCGGAAAACGCCATTGACGAGGCCGTGGAGAACGGCGCCCAGGTGGTCTTCGCCACCACGCCGCCCCTTATCGGGGCCTGCCGGAAGGCGGCGGCCAAGCACCCCGGCCTGCGGGTGCTCAACTGCTCCGCCTCCATGCCCTACGCCGGGGTCCGGACCTACTACAGCCGCATCTATGAGGGCAAGTTCATCACTGGAGCCATCGCCGGAGCCATGAGCCGGGACGGACACATCGGCTATGTGGGCTCCAACCCCATCTTCGGCGTGCCTGCGGGCATCAACGCCTTCGCCCTGGGGGCGCGGCTGACCAATCCCCGCGCCCGCATCCGGCTGCGCTGGTCCTGCGTGGAGGAGGACGCCCTGGGGGCCCTGGCCCAGGAGGGCGCGGACCTGATCTCCAACCGGGACATCCCCACCCCCGACCGGGTCCGGGAGCCCTGGGGCCTGTGCCTGACCAAGCCTGACGGGACCCTGGAGAGTCTTGCCTCCCCCTACTGGCACTGGGGCAACTTCTACGTCAAGCTGGTGCGCAGCATGTTCAGCGGCGGCTGGGACGCCCTCAGCTCCCGGGACGATGAGCGGGCGGTGAACTACTGGTGGGGCATGAGCAGCCGGGCCGTGGGGGTCCTGCTGAGCCAGAAGCTGCCCGCCGGAGTGACCCAGCTGGTGCATATCCTCCAGAAGGGCGTGACCGACGGGTCCATCGAGCCCTTCCGCCGCCCCATCTGCTCCCAGGACGGCCAGATCCGCAACGACGGCGAAAAGTGGTTCTCCCCCGCCGAGATCCTGCATATGGACTGGCTGTGCGACTGCGTGGACGGCAGCATTCCCGCCTTTGAGGAGCTGCTGCCCCGATCCAGGCCCATTGTACGCCTCCAGGGCGTCTACCGGGACAAGATCCTGCCAGAGAAAGAAGGACCCGTGCTGTGAAAATCCTGCTCGTCTCCGATAAGGAAAGCCCCTACTACTGGGACTACTACCAGCCGGGCCGTCTGTCGGACATCGACCTGATCCTCGCCTGCGGGGACCTGAAGTCCAACTATTTATCCTTTCTGGTGACCATGGGCCGGGCCAGGGTGCTCTACGTCCACGGCAACCACGATCAGACCTACGACCGGACCCCCCCGGAGGGCTGCGACTGCATTGAGGACCAGCTTGTGACGGTGAACGGCCTGCGCATCCTGGGACTGGGCGGCAGCGCCGCTTACAGCGGCGGGGACCACCAGTACACGGAGCGGCAGATGGCCCGGCGCATCCGGAGGCTGCGCTTCAGGCTGTGGCGGGCCGGGGGGGTGGATATTGTGGTGACCCATTCCCCGGCCAAGGGCTACGGCGACGGAGAGGACTACGCCCACCGGGGGTTCGAGTGCCTGCTGGACCTGATCGACAAATACCACCCCAAGTACATGGTCCACGGCCATGTCCATATGAACTACGGGGCCCAGAGGCCCCGGGTCCTCCAGCGGGGGGACACCACCATCATCAACGCTTACGAGCGCTATATTCTGGAGATCCCTTAAGGAGGCGGAGCCATGTCCAGTTTCTGGGGCCATCTGAAGACGATCACCGCCCACAAGCTGCGGGTGATGAAGTACTGCTTCCGGGCGGGCCTTTACCGCCAGGGGCTGCTCCACGACATGAGCAAATACAGCCCTGTGGAGTTCTGGGCGGGGGTGAAGTACTTCCAGGGCGATTGCAGTCCCAACCAGGCGGAGCGGCTGGACAGGGGCTATTCCGCCGCGTGGCTGCACCACAAGGGCCGCAACAGGCACCACCTGGAGTATTGGATCGACTACGTCCCGAAGCTTGACTACCGGATGGGCGGCATTGAGATGCCGGTCAGGTATGTGGCGGAGATGTTCTGCGACCGGGTGGCCGCCTGCCAGATTTACCAGAAGGAGAAGTACACCGACGCCTCCCCCTGGGAGTACTACGCCAAAAGCCCGGACCGGAATATCATCCATCCCAACACCAGGGCCCTGCTGGAGAAGCTGCTGCTGATGCTGCGGGACGAGGGCGAGGACGCCGCCCTGCGGTACATCCGGGAACATCTGCGGAAATAGCGCGGGCAAGAGGAAAACGAAACGATTCTGTAGGGGTACAATCTGCGCCCCTATACGCGGCAAAATCCCCCGGTATCATTTACCGATACCGGGGGATATATTTGAAAAATATAATCAGCCGTTGGCCTTTTTGGCCATGCCCACCAGCTGGGCGAAGGCGGCCTCATTGTTGACGGCCAGCTCGGCGAGCATCTTGCGGTCAATGATGACGCCGGCGGTTTTCAGGCCGTGCATAAAGGTGGAGTAGTTCATCCCGTTCAGTTTGCAGGCGGCGCTGATGCGGGTAATCCACAGGCGGCGGAAATCTCTCTTCTTCAGGCGGCGTCCCGTGTACGCGTAGGTCAGGGACTTCATCACCTGCTGGTTCGCCATCTTGAAATGCTTGCTCTTGGCGCCCCAGTAGCCCTTGGCCATCTTCAGGACCTTGTTCCTTCTCTTGCGGGTCATCATCGCGCCCTTAACTCTTGCCATTGTAAAAGCCTCCTATTCTTAAGCGTATCGTAAAATTTTACTTGTAAGGGATCATCTTCTTGATGGCGGATTCGTTGGTCACATCGGCATAGCCGCCAGCACGCAGACGACGGGTACGCTTGGTATCCTTCTTGGTAAGGATGTGGCTCTTAAAGGCCTTGGCACGCTTGACCTTGCCGGTCTTGGTCAGGTTGAATCTCTTCTTGGCACCGCTGTGGCTCTTCAGTTTCGGCATAATTGATTACTCCTTCCGTGTGTTTCCTTCGTCAGTATTCGCTTCTTATTTCTTCGGGGAGAGGAACATGGACATGTTCCGGCCCTCCAGCTTGGCTCCCTTATCGACATTGGCGATCTCGGCGCACTGCTCCGCGAACTTGTCCAGGAGTTTCCTTCCGATGTCCGTGTGCGCCATTTCCCGGCCGCGGAAGCGGACGGAGACCTTCACCCGGTTGCCCTCGGTGAGGAACTTCTGCGCGTTTTTCAGCTTCACGTTGAAATCCCCTATGTCGATGCCGGGGGACATACGGATCTCCTTGATCTCCACGACGTGCTGGTTCTTCCGGGCTTCCTTTTCCCGCTTGCCCTGCTCAAACCGGAATTTGCCGTAGTCCATCAGCTTGCACACCGGTGGATTGGCCTGTGGGGAGATCTTCACCAGATCCACGCCTTTTTCCTCAGCGATCCGCAGCGCGTCATCCGCGGACATGATGCCCAGCTGCTCGCCGTCGCCGCCGATCAGCCGCACTTCCTTGTCGCGGATGTCCTCATTCAGTTGATGCGTTACTGTGCTAATAACCGAGACACCTCCTTCAACATTTTGCCCAACACATAAAACAAAGCGCGGATGCACAGACGCACCCGCACGAACATACGCACTCTCCTGGGAGAGCGCGGTCTGCCATGTTGACCCCTTCGCTTCGCTGGGGGTGAGGCGGATGCTTCCAGCCTACTTTATTTTTGCCTGTTCAGTATAACAGCCTCCGGCGCAGTTGTCAAGGGCTATTTCGCCAGAAAATCGAAAGAATAGCATGTTCCGTGCAGGGGCGGATGGTATCCGCCCCTGCACGGAACATGCTTTGTGCCGAAATTTGAAAAACACAAAATTGATTTCCCTGCTTTTCTTGCATACCGAATTGACAACAGAAAATAATATTATAAAACAGGCAGGATTAGCTGCATCTAATCTCTGGATCGGAGGAACCATGACACTTGGCGTAATGCAGGGAATTTTACTTCCGTTCTTTGGAACAGTGCTGGGAGCAGCCTGTGTGTTTGTAATGCGCGGCACACTTCATATAACAGTCCAACGTGCCTTAACTGCTTTTGCGGCTGGGGTCATGGCGGCGGCATCCGTCTGGAGCCTCTTAATCCCCGCGATGGAGCAGGCATCTGGCATGGGACACTGGGCATTTTTCCCGGCTATAACGGGTTTCTGGTGCGGTATTCTGTTCCTGCTGGTACTGGACAGAACAATCCCTCATTTGCATCAGAACAGCGATGAACCGGAGGGACTTCATACACAGTTGAAACGGACCACAATGTTGGCGCTGGCCGTCACACTCCACAATATCCCGGAAGGTATGGCGGCAGGCGTGGTGCTGGCGGGCTGGATGGCCGGGAATGAGACGGTCACCGCCACCGGCGCATTAGCCTTGTCGATTGGCATTGCGATTCAAAATTTTCCGGAGGGGGCCATTATTTCCATGCCGCTCCGGGCGGAAGGAGCCAGAAAAGGGCGGGCTTTTCTCTATGGCGTCCTGTCCGGTGTGTTGGAACCGCTGGCCGCTGTACTGACCATTTGGGCGGCTGGTCTTATTCTTCCTGCGCTGCCTTATCTGCTCAGTTTTGCGGCTGGAGCTATGATCTATGTTGTGGTCGAGGAACTGATTCCAGAGGCATCTGCCGGGACGCACTCCAACATCGGGACGCTGTTCTTTGCGGCGGGATTTACCATCATGCTGGCGCTGG
>JAAWQM010000071.1 GCA_022800525.1 Oscillospiraceae bacterium | reverse complement strand
AATCCCCGGATAAAAACATCCGGGGATAGCGTGACAACATACGAAACGCAGCTCCTTGGTCCAGGCAAAGAACTGCTGGGCGGCATTGTCCTTGTAGGCGGGGATGCCGTAGATCTTGCCGTCGATCTTGGCGGCCTCAATGAATTCGGCGGGAATTGCCTCCTCAATGCCGGGGCACTGGGCCAGCAGGTCGGTCAGATCGGCGAAAGCGCCCATCTTCACGTCGTTGGCGTAGGTGCTGGCGTCGGTGAACATGATGTCATAGGGCTCGTTGGTCTGGACGATCACGCTGCGGCGGTCGCCCCAGGGGCCCCAGGAAACGCACTGGATGTCGATGTGGACGCCGATCTTCTCCTCCAGATAGGCGTTGGCCTTCGCGGTCCAGGAGTCGATGTTGGCGGGCTGGCCGCTGCCAACCTGATACCAGGTGATGGTGGGGATGCCATCGCTGTCGGTAGAGGGGGTGGTGTTGGTGTCATCGCTGGGGGTGGTGTTGTTGTTGTCGGTGACATTGTTGGCGTCATCGCCGGGGGTGGTGGTGTCGTCGTTGCCGTTTCCGCCGCAGCCGGCCAGCAGGGCCAGGACCATGACGGAAGCCAGGAGCAGAGCAAGAACTTTCTTCATTTTCAATGTTTTCCTCCTTATTATATTTGTGTCGCTTTTTATCAAATGGCAGGATGCCATTCAATAACAATGTGAAATTTGTCGCGTTCATGCAGCCCGCAGCCAGCCTGGGGCCAGCCCGGCGCGCCCGCGCTTATCCCTTCACCGCACCGACCGTCAGACCGGAAATGAAGTACTTCTGGAAGAACGGGTACACGCAGGCAATGGGGACGGCGACCACGAAAGCGATGGCCATTCGGACGGACTCCTGGGGCATGTTCTTCTTCATGTCGGAGATGCTCAGGCCGGCCGATGGGTTCTTGGTCAGGTACTCCAGGTTGTTCTGCATCTGGTCCAGCATGGCCTGGAGGGAGTAGAGGTTGTCTTTGCTGATATACAGCTTGGCCTGGAACCAGTCGTTCCAGTAACCGAAGGCCAGGAACAGGCCAATGGTAGCCAGCACGGGCTTGGAGATGGGCAGGATGATCCGGAAGAACACCGTCCACTGGCTGGCCCCGTCGATCTTGGCCGATTCGATGATGCCGTCCGGGATTGTGGTCCGGAAGAAGGTCCGGGCGATGGTCACGTTGAAGCTGCTGACCGCCAGGGGCAGAATCAGAATCCACATCGTGTCCGACAGGTGCAGCACCTGGGAGTTGATGACGTACTGCGCCGTCATACCGCCGCCGAAGACCATGGGGATGAACACCAGAATGGTCAGGACGTTGTTCAGCTTGTGCTCCGTCCGGCTGAGGACGTAGCCCATGAGGGCGGTGAGGATCACGCCCACCACCGTACCGATGACGGTGACATAGATGGACACCCACAGGGCGCTGAGGATGGTCTGCCGCTGGCTCCACAGGTAGGAGTAGGCGCTGTTGGAGAAGGTCCTGGCGGTGACGAAAATCTGATAGCCCTCCTTACGGATGATATCGTTGTCCGTAATGGAGATCATGAAGATGAAAATGATGGGCAGGAAGCAGGCCAGCGCCACGATCAGGAACATGATGTTGAACAGGGCGTTGGTCACCGGATGGATCCGGTTCAGGCGGCTGAGGGTATCGCCGCTGACGGCTTTGACTTTCTTATTGTTACTCATATCTCCGCCTCCTTTAGATCAAAGCGCTGGCGCGGTCATACTTGCGCACGATAGCGTTGGCCGTCAGGATGGTGATACAGCCGACCACCGCCTGGAAGAGGGATGCCGCCGTCGTTTTGCCCAGGCCGATGGTGCCGGAGGTCAGCATCTGGTAGATCTTCACGTCCAGCGTCGCCACCATAGGCGTCAAAGGCTGGTTCGCACCGCGGGAGACCTGGTAGAACAGGCCGAAATCGGAGGAGAAAATGCCGCCCACAGCCAGAATGAACATCATGATGATGATGGGCTTCAGGGAGGGGATGGTGATATAGCGCGCCTGCTGGAACTTGGTGGCGCCGTCCAGCACCGCGGCCTCGTACAGGCTGTTGTCGATGCCGGTGATGCTGGCCAGATAGACCACCATCTTATATCCGATGGTCTTCCAGATGTGCATAATCACGATGATGAAGGGCCACGCGCCGGGGGTGGAATACCAGGGAACCTTCTCTCCGCCGAAAGCGGCGATGACAGAGTTGAGCAGGCCCTTGTCCGTGACCAGGAACGCGTAGACGAAGTAGCTGACCACGACCCAGCTCATGAAGTGGGGCATGAACATCAGCGTCTGATAGGTCTTGGACTTCCACTTGCTGTAGATGTTGCTGATAATGATAGCCAGCCCCACCGGCAGCACGATGTCCAGCACAATGAACACCAGATTGTAAAGGATGGTGTTGCGCAGGATCTGGCCGAAGTCGCGAAGGCCGAAGAAATACTTGAAGTTGTCAAAGAGCACCCACTTACTGTTAAGCAGGCTGGTCAGGAAGTTCGCGCCGGGGGTAATTGTGTAGTCCTTGAACGCGAGGATAATGCCAAATATGGGCAGATAGCAGAAGAGTATGTACCACACGAAGGTGGGCAGAGCCAGGATTGACAGTTCCGTGTCGTCCTTGGTCCATTTGCTCTTCTTCAGCGCTGCCGGTTTGGCCTGGGTTTTCGCCGGGGCTTTGTTTTCTTGCATACGGTTTCACCTTTTCCTTCCTCTCTCATAACTTAAGGGGAGGAGAAAAGCGTACTGTAAATTTACACAAAAACTCTCCCCCTTAGCGATTGTAATTATAGCGTTTTGAAGATTGGCAGGAAAGTATTTCAAAGTCATTTTTTAGTATAGAAAAGATATCCGACCAAAATTTCTCCAGTTTACTTTGCAATTCTTCGTTAAAATAACCATTAAATTCCAAATTTTGTATAGGAACGTGGAATTTGGCGGCGGGGCGCCCCCGCGCGGAAAAAGGGGCGCCCGCGCACCAGACCGGATGCGCGGGCGTTCTGATTCAGCGGATGAAGTTGGTACGGGCGGGCGGTTCAGGCTCCGGGAGCGCGACGCCCGCCTCCCGTCCGGCCTGGATGGATTTCAGCAGCCATGCCATGTTGTTGCCCAGGGTGCGCATGACGGCCACGCCCTCCTCGTCCTGGAGGACCTCGTCCGGAGAGCTGCCGTGGACCATATTCCAGTAGCGCGAGGAGACAACAGGCATCTGGTTGATGGAGAAATACTTGTTGAGCTGGTCGATGGCGGCGGTGGTGCCCGCCCGGCGGGCGGACACGACGGCGGCAGCCGGCTTGAAACGCAGGTGCTTTCCGGCGGAGTAGAAAAGGCGGTCCAGCGCACAGGTAATCTGGCCGGATGCGGAGGCGTAGTGGACGGGGGAGCCGACGACAAGGCCGTCGCACTCCTTTGCTTTATCAGCGGCGGCGTTGACCACGTCGTCAAAGACGCATTTGCCCAGCTTGGCGCAGGCGCCGCAGCCCCGGCAGCCGATGGTCTCCCCTTTGCCGAGCCAGAGGATTTCCGTCTCCAGGCCGCTGCGCTCCAGGGCTCCGGCGACCTCGGACAGCGCGGTGAAGGTGCAGCCCTTTTCGTGAGGGCTGCCGTTGAGCAGCAGGACTTTCATTTTCATTTCCTCCTGTTGGTTGGATTTTCACTTACAGTATAGCAGGTTTTTTGTAAGATGCAACCGGGGATTTTGCCGCCTCCGGCGGCAGGGGGAGTTGTTTCCGCGCGATGCCCCGGGCTTGCGCAGCCTGGACCTGCGGTTCCTTTTGTCTTGTAACAAAAGGAACCAAAAACACACCAGAACCTACGGTTCTGAACTCCCTGCCCGGTGATGCCTGCGGCATGACCCCGGCGGGGGATTTTCGGACACGCCTGCGAATGAAGAGCTGCGGCGCCCACGTAGGGCGCGACGACTTGGCGCGCCGTCCGCTTCTACTTCACAAATTGTTCAATCGCCCGGTTCAGCTCATCAATCGCAGCCCGGTCCTGGCTCCGGACCGCATCCACCACACAGTGCTCCAGATGATCCTTGAGAATCACCTTGCCGGTATTATTGATCGCGCTGCGCACTGCGGAGAGCTGAATCAATACCTCCGAGCAGTCCCGCCCCTCCTCCACCATCGCTTTCACCCGCTCCAGATGCCCGATGGCACGGGCCAGACGGTTCACCACCGCCCTGGTCTGCGTATGACTGTGGGTATGCCCGTGGCTGTGCTCATGGGGAATCCCATGGGCGTGCATATACGCGTGGTCATAGCCCAGGGCTTCCTTTTCTTCGCTCATAGCTCAATCCTCCCTTTCTGTCCAGGCCGGCACATCGTTAATATTCTAACAGATTCCCCCCAGGGGCGCAAGCCCCATGGGGGGATTTCCGTTAACCTCTGTTCAACTGGAGATAATCGCCGGACACATAGCCCTCAGCGGCGTATCCGTCCCTGTGGAGATAGTGGATATGATACCACCCGCCCTTGGTGATGGCTACCACCACCACCTGGCTGCCGTTGGTCAGACTGCCGGTAACCGGATACTCCGTACCGCCGCCGGAGCGGACGTTCAGTCCGGTCTCCACCCCCACGACCGTGCCAATGAACACCGCAGGCTGGCACTCCACCACGCAGGCAGCCGTCAGGCCGTTCCAGCTGGCTGTGACCGCCACCTGCTTTCCCTCCTCCGAGGGAAGGATATTCGTCACCACACCCTGCTGCGTCACGGGAGCGGCGGCAGGGTCGCTGCTGGTCCAGACAATCTGCGCACCCTCAAAGGCCGGAGTCAGGAGCGCGTTCAGCGTCACCTGCTCCGCGGAGTCCAGGGACACCTGGGTCTGGTCCAGCGCCAGCGTATACTGCGCGGGGTCGGGCAGCGGGGTCTGGCCGGGGTCCGCAGGCTCGCCGGGAGCAGCGGGGTCAACAGGGGCGCCCGGCTCCGCCGGCTGTTCAGGCCCGCCGGGGCCGCTGAGCTCCGGCATGACCGTCAGCACCTTGTACAACAACGTCGCCATCTCCGCCCGGGTCAGATTCCCCTTGGGGTCGATGCCGTCGCCCTTGCCGTTGACGACGCCCGCCGCCACCAGCGCGGCGATGGGCTCCTGGGCGTAGTCCGCAATCTGGCTCCAGTCCGCGAACTGCTCCAGCTCGGTCAGGCTGCCGCCGGGACACTCCTTGCCCAGCAGGGGCATGACCTGCCGCAGGATGGTAAAGGCCTCCTCACGGGTGGCGGGCTCGTCGGGACGGAAGCTCCCGTCTTCCGCTCCGGCGGTCAGGCCCGCGCTCTGCGCCCAGGCCAGGGCATCCGCGTAGTAGGCGTCAGGCGCTACATCCGTGAAGGTGCAGAGCGCGCTCACCGCAGGTTTGCCCGCCGCGCGGTAGAGCATCAGCACAAAGTCGCCCCGGTTCACCAGCTGCTCCGGGCCGAACTCGGTGGCGGAAACGCCGTTGCATACGCCGTGGCTGTAGCAGTATTCCACCGCAGTGTGAGCCCAGTGCTCCTTCGTCACGTCGGCGTGGGTGTAGGGCGTGGTCACCTGTACAGTCTGGCTCAGGCCGCCTGCATGGGCCGTGATGGAGCCGGAGCCGCCGTTTTCGTTCATGGTGAACAGCCCTGTTTCGTCAACAGTCCCCACACCGCCCTCCACGGTCCATGTCACCGCGCTGAGGTCCCGCAGGGCCGTGCGGCCCCAATAGGTGCCCGCCGCCGACAGCTGAGCGGTCTCGCCGGGCTTGAGGGACAGGGAGGTCACCGCGCTCCCACCGCTGGAGACCGTCAGGCCGGTCAGGGATTCCACAATATGAATCTGCGCGCTGCCCATTACCCCAAGCAGCAGCGAGGACAGCGTCAGCGTATCCGTCCCGGCGCGGGGACCGGCGGTATAAACGCCGTCCAGAACGCTTCCCAGGCCGGTAGAGGCGGTAATCAGGTCATAGGGCTGGGCGGGCAGGACGTTCAGCCCGCTGTCCAGCGCCGCCGCCTCCGGCAGCGTCAGCGTGGAGCCTGCCAGGGCCACCAGATTGTCCTCCTTCAGCGCCAGACGGTAGGGCATTCCGTTTCCGGCGTCGTCCGTCACCAGCAGCAGGTAGGTGGCGCACCCCCGCTGAACGCCGTCGGAGGGCTTGTTGCGCAGGGAGATGGCCTCCTGGCCGGGGACCCAGACGGAGATGGCTGTCGAGCCGCCTCCGTCCACGTTCACCGCCCACTGGCAGCCCAGCGCCTGCATTTCCTGGGCAAGATCCATTTCACTCAGGCCCATGGAGTAGCCGGACTGCCGTCCGTCCACGGCGTAGACCACCAGAGTTCCGTCCGCCTTGACGCCCAGGGCCGTGCGGGGGGCCCGGCCGGAGTTGGCATAGGTCCATCTGCCGCTGTCCGCCACGGAGCCGTTGCGGACCAGCACGTCGCCCACGCCTCCGGCCCACTGCGCCGCAGACAGCGCCTGGTCAGAGCAGGAGGCCGTCAGGGTTACCCGGTCGCCCACCTGGAAGGACTGGAAGACGGATATGTACCCGGAGGCATCCGCTGAAGTCAGGATATATTCATCCGGGCCGATGGGCGCAGCCTGATCGCTCTGCACCAGCTCCACCACCTCCAGGGTCAGGGAGCTGTTGACCGTCAGCTTCGGCTTCCCGTATACCGGCTCCTGGGGCTGGACAGGATTCTCAGGAACCGCTGTGTCCCCTGGATCCGCAGGCGTTTCCGGCGAGCCTGTACCGTCAGGCGCGTCGGGATCAACAGGGGCTTCCGGGTCCGCCGGTGAAACGATATTGTCCGGCAGATCCGCCGGCGCGATGATTGAGCTGTCCGGCAGGACCGTGTCCTCGGGCTGCGTGGCGCCGGCCGGGGGAACGGCGTCCGCCAGCCTCATGCGCACATACCACCCCGCGTCGGAGGTCCGGGTGGAGACGGTGGAAAAATCGCTGTTGAGCAGATACAGTCCGCCGGAGGCGGCCCGCCATTTGTTCAAATGGTGGGGCTTGACCTGGTTCCCGGTATTCGTGTTGGTCAGGGTCAGCGTGATCTCAGGATTGTCGATCAGAACCACCTGCCCGTTGACGATGGCCATTGCGGCCTCCTCCTCGGGGCTGGACTTATAGACCCCGTCCTCAATAACCATGCCGATGGGCACGCCTGATGCGGTGGAGAAGAAATCCGTGTTCACCGCGCCCAGCACATGGTAGCCCAGGCTCTGGGCGTAACTCACCGCCTTGGTGATGGTGGCCGCACCCCAGATGGTCCCGCTGCCTTGGAGCAGGATGGGGTAAGCCGCGCTGGCGGGGGACAGCTCCAGCGAGAAGCTCTCAATCCGGTTTGACGCGTTCTGGGTGATGGTGTTGTAATAGGTAAGGCCATCCGTCAGGACGCTGGAGGCGCGCAGCTTGCGGTCTCCGGCGCGGGCGTAGCCCACAGGAACGGCCAGGGCCAGCGCCACAAGGAAGGCCGCCGCCCGCCGCAGGTAGTTGAAAGCTGTGGTTTTTTTCATTGAGTACTCCTTTTCTGCACGATGCTGGTGGATGGGGCCGCTCTGCCCGTATATGGCCCCAGGATTTGAACTTATATTATAGCAGGACAGCCCTGGGAATTCAATGTTAAATTGTGGAAGTTGCAGGGTATTTGAGCGAGTGAACAAAATCGGTATATAGCAATAGACAGGCAGACCTCCAGGCGCATAGGCCGGGCCTTTACAACAGCCTGCTGCTGTCTGGGACACTGTATACACATCTGCTGGAAATCGACCAGACAGCCCGCAAGCGCTTGGAACTGATGATGCCGGAGCTGGCGAAAGCAGCCGGAGCAACAAAGGAACTGAAAGCCCACGCTCCTTTGCACTGGGTGGGTCTGATGAACACCTGCAAGGCGCAGGTGGAAGAAGTCATTTTGAGTGAACTGATATGGGATTGATGTAATCAAATGTCGGAGCCATACCTGCTCTCTTGCAGGTATGGCTCTGGCTATGATAGAATATAAAGGCTCCCAGGAAGTTCAAAAGTGTGATATCATAAAGGGGCTCAAAAAGAAGGCTTTTGGGAGAAAAACTGTGAATATGGGATAAAAGGCGATGTATTATCGGGACGATAGAGAGCAGCTTTCTATAGAAGAATTCTTCCTGCCCTTTGGAGGACGGCTGATGAAAAGTAACCGTTGGGTGTGTTTGGCCGACATCATGCCCTGGGAGCGCATTGAGGCGCTGTATGTGCAGAACATGAGCGAGGAAACAGGCCGTCCGGCTATTCCCTCGCGGATGGCCTTCGGCGCAGTTTTTATCAACGCGTATGACCACCTGACAGATAAAGGCGCCGTGCAAAGCCTCCAGGAAAACTCTTATATGCAGTACTTTGTGGGGCTGCACGAGTTTCATGCTGAGCCGCTGTTCGATCCGTCTATGATGGTGCATTTTCGCAAGCGGTTCCCAGTGGAGGAAGTGGCAAAGATCAACGAGTATATCTGCACGGGGAAGTGGCCGGAGGAGCAGTACCGGAACGATGAGCCAAAAGCTTTCATCCCAGGTTCCGGATCACGAAACGCTGTTTCCCCGCTGGCTCAGGGACCGGCTTGCTGTGATTCCGGTGGTGTACCGCCAGCAGAAGATGATGTACTGCAACGACACCCATACCTGCGAGAACCGGATCGTCAGTCTGGAGCAGCCTCACGTGCGTCCGATTCAGCGGGGCAAACGTCCAAACCCCACCGAATTCGGCCAGAAACTGCACCTTTCCGTGGTGGATGGATACACCTATCCGGAGCAGACCAGCTGGAGCAATTTCAACGAAGGCTGCGATCTTCAAGCCGCTGTGGAAGATGATTTTCGCAAGTTCGGCTGCTATCCCAGCGCCGTTCTGGCGGACAGGATCTACCAGACCCGCCGCAATAAAATGTTCTGTACCCAGCTCGGCATCCAGCTGTCCGGTCCGCCATCGGGACGCAGGAAAGCCTCTGAAACGGATACCAAAATCAGGCGGCAGATCTATCAGGACGCCTGTGAACGTAACGTCGTCGAGGGACGAAACGGCATTGCCAAACGTCGGTTTGGTCTTCACCGGTTATTCTCTAAACTGGATGAAACGGCAAAGACCGAGGCTGCTCTCATCATCCTGGCCATGATCGCCAGCCTCCGGCTGGTGCATTGGCTTGCACTCTTTTTCCGTTCTGTTCTGTCCTTTTCGCGGGATGTATCGCAAACGCCCTGATGGAGCAGGAGATCACCGTCCGCATGACCAATTTTGCGCTGATTCTGATTGATCTGACCGCCAGTTTTTAGGGTCGCAATGAGTACATATCCCAGCTTTGCCGCGCCCTGCTGTTGATTATTGACGATTTTGGTATGGAGCGCGGGACGGAGTACGGATTGGAGCAGGTCTACAACGTGATCGACAGCCGGTATCGCAGTAAGAAGCCGCTGATCGTGACCACCAACATTCCGCTCCAAGATTTACAGCACCTCCAGAACACCGCCCACGCCCGTATTTATGACCGTTTGCTGGAAATGTGCGCCCCTATTCGCTTCTCTGGTGAGAGCTTCCGTAAAGCCACGGCGCAGGACAAGCTGGCGCGGCTGAAAAATCTGATGGACTGAAAGGAGTTGCCTATGAGAAAAACACAACAGGATAAACCCGCTGTACCCAAGGCCAGACGCCGGGACAAGCCTCGCTTCATTGTGACCCGTGAATATAACGGCAGTCAGAGCATGAGGGCCGCTTTTGAGCAGGCCCCAGGCTTGCGGGCAGTTTGAATCCTGGCTTAAAAAGAGGGAGAGCGACAAAAATGCCTGTTGAAAATTTTGCCGAAACATGGTATCATGACCGTATCGTGTCCCTGTTCATTAAGGAGATCACCAATGAACAGGAAGAATAAACTTACACCTTCGGTCACCGCTCTGTACTGCCGACTCTCCATCGAGGACGGGCGGGAAAACGAGAGTATGAGCATCAGCAATCAAAAGGCTCTGCTTCGTGACTTCGCTGGGAAAAATGGCCTGCTGAACTACGAATTTTACGTTGACGGGCCTGTTAAAATAGGACTAAATCAGAAACACCCCACAGCAAGGGGCGCACTGGTTTAGTCCTGTTTTTATTCTATGAACATAGAAGGAGGCCAA
>JAAWQM010000012.1 GCA_022800525.1 Oscillospiraceae bacterium | reverse complement strand
ACATTCAACGAGGTGACGTTCTTTGTACAGGTAATAATCAACGGCCCACGGCTCCTTCGTATTGCTTTTGGGCGGGATTACAACCACTGCGTTGTGTTCTTTGATATATGCGAGGATTTCTTTGGCGCCATAAGCTTTACCGCCAAGCAAATGCTGCCCGTAATATCTGTCATGCCCATAAGTTCAATGGCGTGAGAAGAATCGTTGTCATTACCGGGAGACAGAAAAAAGGCAACCGGATTCCCCAGCCCGTCAACAATGGCATGGATTTTCGTGTTCAGACCGCCTTTCGTGCGTCCGACAGCCTTATTTTCCGTTTTTTTCCAACCATTAGAACTTTCATGGACTTTATGGACTTTAACGCAAGTCGAATCAATACTGAGATTCTAAGTATCAGCATCTCGACTCAGCTCAGTAAAAATTTTCTTCCAAATGCCATCATCCCGCCACTTGGCAAAACGAGCGTAAACGCTTTGCCAGGGTCCATAGCGTTCTGGAAGCTGCCTCCACTGCGCTCTGCTGTGATTCATCCATAGCATTCCGTTCAGCATCGTCCGGTCGTCTTTTCTGGGGCGTCCTTTCTTCCCTGTATTTTCCGGTGGCAGCAGTGGCTGAATACGCTTCCATTGTTCATCGGTGAGTTCATAGTTCGCATAATTTTCCATCTCTTATGATATCCTATACTCAGGGTTTGTGCAACATTTATCTCTCAAACAAGGCCTAATGAAAAAAATATGATTTTCTATATTGACAAGCCTGCGGACGTCCGATATAATTACCCAAAGTGTGACAGAAAGCAGGCTGTATGACTGGCAAGGAAAGGGGTACGCACATTGAACTGTTTACTGAAAAATGCTATGCTGTTTGCGGAAGGCGGCTTCCGCCCTGGTGATATTTCTGTTGCGGAGGGCCGCATTGTTTCCATTTCCGGCGGACTGTCCGCCGCTCCCGGCGCTGCTTCCATTGACCTTCATCATGCCGCTGTATTTCCCGGCTTCGTTGATGTCCATGTTCATCTTCGAGAGCCGGGGTTTTCTTATAAGGAGACCATCCGTACCGGAACCCTGTCCGCCGCCCGGGGCGGCTACGCCCATGTGTGCGCCATGCCCAACCTGGACCCCGTGCCGGACACCCTGGCGCGTCTGGAGGAGCAGCTGGCCGTCATCCGCCGGGACGCGGCGGTGAACGTCCATCCTTACGGGGCGGTCACCTGCGGCGAGAAGGGGGAGGCTCTGGCGGACCTGGAGGCGATGGCCCCTCATGTGGCCGGGTTCTCCGACGACGGGCGGGGGGTCCAGAGCGGGGAGATGATGCGTGCGGCCATGCTGGAGGCGAAGCGGCTGGGGAAGATCATCGCCGCCCACTGCGAGGACAACAACCTTCTGCGCGGCGGCTATATCCACGACGGGGCGTACGCCCGCGCCCACGGGCACCGGGGCATCTGCTCCGAGAGCGAGTGGGGGCAGATTGCCCGGGATCTGGAGCTGGCGGCGGAGACGGGCTGCAAATACCATGTCTGCCACGTTTCCACCAAGGAGAGCGTGGACTTGATCCGCAGGGCCAAGGCGCGGGGCGTGGACGTCACCTGCGAGACGGGGCCGCATTATCTGGTGTTCTGCGACGAGGACTTGCAGGAGGACGGGCGGTTCAAGATGAATCCGCCCCTCCGGTCCAGGGAGGACCGGGCGGCCTTGATCGGGGGTCTGCTGGATGGTACGGTCGATATGATCGCCACCGACCACGCGCCTCACTCCGCTGAGGAGAAGAGCAGGGGACTGGAAAAAAGCGCCATGGGCGTGGTAGGACTGGAGACAGCGTTTGCGGCGGTGTATACCCATTTGGTGAAGCCGGGTATCCTGTCAATGGGACGGCTGGTGGAGCTGTTCCACGGCAGCGCGGCAAAGCGGTTTGGATTCGGTACTCCGCTGGCGGAGGGCCAGCCGGCTGACCTGACCGTGTTCGATCTGAACAAGCCCTTTGTTGTGGACCCGGAGCAGTTCCTGTCTATGGGCCGTGCCACGCCCTTCTCGGGGATGGAATTATATGGAGTGTGCAAGCTGACGATGGTAGCCGGGAAAGCCGTCTGGCAGGAGGAGAAGCGATGACGCAAGGGATATACCGGGTAGAATATAACTGCTTGTTGACAAAAGACGTGTGGGAAATGGGGCTTTCCGGCGACACCAGCGCCATTACCGCGCCGGGGCAGTTCATCAATATCAAGCTGGACGGTTTTTTCCTCCGCCGCCCTATCTCTGTCTGCGATTGGGACGGGGAAGGCATTACCATCATTTACAGGGCTGCAGGCAAGGGAACCGCCGCCCTCAGCGATGTGGAGCCGGGGCAGGACCTGGATGTTCTCTGCGGCTTGGGCAACGGCTTCGATGTGTCCAAATGCGGCCAGCGCACGCTGGTCATCGGCGGAGGCGTGGGTACGCCGCCCATGTATGGTCTGGCGAAAGCCTTGCTGAAGGCTGGCAAGACTCCGTCCGCCATTCTGGGCTTTAACAGGCGGGATGAAATTTTCTATGAGGACAAATTCCGCGCCCTGGGCATTGAAACAACTGTCGCCACGGTGGACGGCAGTTACGGGACGAAGGGCTTCGTCACCAACGCACTGCCGGAGCGCTGTGACTACTTCTGCGCCTGTGGGCCGCTGCCCATGCTGAAGGCGGTCTGTCATGCGGTCGGGACTTCCGGGCTTGTGAGCTTCGAGGAGCGCATGGGCTGTGGGTTCGGGGCCTGTATGGGGTGCAGCTGCAAAACGAAATACGGCAATAAGCGGATCTGCAAGGACGGTCCGGTGCTGGAAAAGGAGGAGATCATATGGTGAACACAAAAGTGACCCTCTCCGGCATTGAGCTGGACAATCCGGTCATTCCCGCCAGCGGGACCTTCGGTTACGGGCGGGAATTCACGGCGTGGTACAACATCAACTGCCTGGGGACCTTCTCCTTCAAGGGCACCACAAAAGAACCGCGCTTCGGCAACCCCACACCCCGCATAGCGGAGGCTCCCGGCGGGATGCTCAACGCCGTAGGGCTGCAAAATCCTGGAGTGGAGCGGGTCATCGCGGAGGAGCTGCCCCGGCTGAAGGAAATCTTCCGCAAGCCGGTGATGGCGAACGTCAGCGGCTTCTCCGTCGAGGACTACGCCCATACCTGCGCCCTGCTGGACAGGGAGGAGCAGGTGGGCTGGCTGGAAGTCAACATCTCCTGCCCCAACGTCCACGGCGGCGGCATGGCCTTTGGCTCCAGCCCGGAGGCCGCGGCGGAGGTGACGCGGGCAGTCAAGGCCGTCACCTCCAAGCCGGTCTATATGAAGCTCAGCCCCAACGTCACGGATATCTCCGCCGTGGCGAAAGCCTGCGAGGACGCGGGGGCCGACGGGGTGAGCCTTATCAATACCCTGCTGGCCATGCGGATTGACCTGAAAACCAGGAAGCCCCTGCTGGCCAACGGCACCGGAGGACTGTCCGGGCCCGCCGTGTTCCCGGTGGCGGTGCGGATGGTGTATCAGGTGTATGAGGCCGTCAGCATTCCCGTCATCGGCATGGGCGGCGTCAGCTCGGCGGAGGACGTGGTTGAGATGATGCTGGCCGGAGCGTCGGCGGTGGAGGTCGGCGCGGCCAATCTGGTCAACCCCTGCGCCTGCCGGGATATCATCAGGGACCTGCCCCGGGTGATGGAGAAACATGGTATCAAAAGTTTATCTGAAATCATAGGAGGAGCGCACAATGGGTAAAGATGTGATTATCGCGCTGGATTTCGACAGCCGGGAGAAGACCCTGGCTTTCCTGGACCGCTTCGCGGGAGAGGAGAGGAAACCCTTTGTCAAAATCGGTATGGAGCTGTACTACGCAGAGGGTCCGTCCATCGTCCGGGAGATCAAGGCCCGGGGCCATAAGATTTTCCTGGACCTGAAGCTCCACGACATACCCAACACGGTGAAAAAGGCCATGGCGGCGCTGTCCAGGCTGGACGTGGACATGACCAACCTCCACGCCGCCGGGACCAGGGCCATGATGGAGGCCGCGCTGGAGGGTCTGACCCGCCCCGACGGCACAAGGCCGCTGCTGATTGCCGTGACCCAGCTGACCTCCACCAGCCAGGAGCGGATGGAGCGGGACCTGCTGATTGAAAAGCCCCTGGACCAGGTAGTTATGCACTACGCCAGGTGCGCGGCGGAGGCGGGGCTGGCGGGCGTGGTCTGCTCGCCCCTGGAGGCCGGGAAGGTCCACGGAGCCTGCGGCCATGGCTTCCTGACGGTCACGCCCGGCGTACGGTTCGCCGGCGGCGAGGTAGGGGATCAGGTCCGGGTCACTACGCCGGCCAAGGCGAAGGAGCTGGGCAGCGATTATATTGTGGTGGGCCGTCCCGTCACCCAGGCGGAGGACCCCGTGGCGGCGTACCGCAGGTGCGTGGCGGAATTCGTAGGGTGAACTATGTGGGATACAATTCTTTTTGACCTGGACGGCACCCTGACCGATTCGCAGCAGGGCATCACCAACTCGGTGGCCTACGCCCTGGCCCATTTCGGCATCCGCGCGGAGCCCAAAGACCTCATTAAATTCATCGGCCCGCCGCTGACGGAGTCCCTGCCTGAGTTTTACGGCTTCACGCCGGAACAGACGGCAAGGGCGGTGGTGGTCTTCCAGGAATATTTTATGGAAACGGGCTGGCTGGAGAACGCGCCCTATCCCGGCGCCACGGACCTGCTGCGGGACTTGCGGGCGGCGGGGAAGAAGCTGATGGTGGCCACCTCCAAGCCGGAGGGCCAGGCGGTGCAGATTCTGGAGCACTTTGCGCTGGCGCGGTATTTTGACCGGATCTGCGGCGCCCCTTCGGGCAATGGCGAAGGGGCCAGGAAAGCCGATGTGATCCGCAATGCGCTCGGTTATGCAGGCGGCCCGGCGTCCGTGGTGATGGTGGGCGACCGGCGGCACGACGTGGCCGGGGCGCGGGAGACGGGGCTGCCCTGCATCGGGGTCCTGTACGGCTACGGAGACCGGGAGGAGCTGGAGGAGGCCGGGGCGGCGTTCATTGCGGAGGACATGGCGGCGCTGAGACGGCTGCTTGGTCTGTAGGATAGATTGGCCGCAGGCCCTCCAGGGTCAGCTGGCCCCCCAGACGGAAGCCCATCGTGAAGTTGTCCAGCTCGCTGGCGTGTTCGATGTTTGAAATGGCTTCCCATAAGTTATCGAATTCCAGGTTGGTCAGCCGCTTCTGCGCGGCCTGAATGGCAGGGTTAGCCGCTTTGCTGGCTTGACTCGCCTCTTCAGATGGCGGGACTGCATCCAGGGTAAAAATCAGCGCTTTCATTAGTTCATTCATTTGTGTACTCCCTTGTATTGAAGATTAAACTCGTAACCGTTATAACGAGTTTAATCTGTTCTGTCAGGAGAATTTTGAAGGTACTATGGCAAATTTTGCAGAAAGAATAAAAGATTTGCGCATAAAACACGGTATGACACAAACTGCAATGGAGGAAATTATTGGGACGAAACAGGATTCCGTATCTACCTATGAAAGAGGGAAAAACTATCCCGAGGTGCGCAATCTCATGATTTTGGCGGATTATTTCGGTGTATCAATTGATTATTTGGTTGGCCGCACGGATAATCCGGAGGTTAACCGGTAACGCAGAAAGGTATATCAACCGCCCCTGCGTGGTCCCTGCGTTACCAGCGCAGATGCCGATTCGGTATCCCCTGCGTTACCAATATGGATATATGATAACGAAAGACGATAAAAGGAGAACAGCATGGAAAACATCTCAAAGCTCATCGCAAAGGACCTTCTCAGCATCAAGGCCGTGTTCTTCCGCCCGGAGGAGCCCTTCACCTGGGCCAGCGGCATCAAGAGCCCGGTCTACTGTGACAACCGCCTAACCCTCACCGCGCCGGAGGTCCGCAGCGACGTGGAAAACGCCCTGGCGGAGACCATCCGGCGGGAATACCCCGGCGCGGAGGTCCTCATGGGCACCTCCACCGCCGGAATCGCCCATGCCGCCATCACCGCCCATATCATGGGCCTCCCCATGGGCTACGTCCGCTCCGGCAGCAAGGACCACGGCCGGCAGAACCAGATCGAGGGAAGGCTGGAGAAGGGCCAGAAGGTGGTCGTGGTGGAGGACCTGATCTCCACCGGCGGCAGCGTCATCGAGGTGGTCAACGTCCTGCGGGAGGCGGGCGCGGAGGTGCTGGGCATCGTCTGCATCTTCACCTATGGGATGCAGAAGGGTCTGGAGCGTCTGGCGGCGGCAAATGTGAGGAGCGTCAGCCTCACCTGCTTTGACGCCATTGCGCAGGTCGCGGCGGAGGAGAAGTATATCAGGCCGGAGGACATCGCCCGGCTGCTGGCCTTCCGCGACAACCCGTCGGATGAATCATGGATTGGAGGTAAAAAGTAAAATGGAAAACGTAAGAAGCCTGATCGACATTCTGGAGCTGTCCACCCAGGAAATCGACGAGCTGGTGGACGTGGGCACAAGGATCATCAGAGACCCCGCCGCCTACGCCCACAAGTGCGACGGTAAAATCCTGGCGACTCTGTTTTTCGAGCCGTCCACCCGTACCCGCCTGAGCTTCGAGTCCGCCATGCTGAGCCTGGGCGGGCAGGTGCTGGGGTTCTCCGAGGCGTCCAGCTCCTCCGCCGCCAAGGGGGAGAGCGTGGCGGACACCGTGCGCACAGTCTCCTGCTACAGCGACATCATCGCCATGCGCCACCCCAAGGAGGGCGCGCCCCTGGTGGCCGCTCAGCACTCCATGGTGCCCGTCATCAACGCCGGTGACGGCGGCCATAACCACCCTACCCAGACCCTGACGGACCTGCTGACCATCCATCATGAGAAGGGCCGGTTCGAGGACCTGACCGTGGGCTTCTGCGGCGATCTGAAATTTGGCCGCACGGTCCACTCCCTCATTTCCGCCATGAGCCGCTACAGGGGCACCAGGATCGTTCTGGTCTCCCCGGACGAGCTGAAGCTGCCCAGCTATGTCAAGAAGGAGGTCCTCCAGAAAAACGGCATCCCCTACGTTCAGACCACCAGCCTGGAGTCGGTCATGCCGGAGCTGGACATCCTCTATATGACCCGCGTCCAGCGGGAGCGGTTCTTCAATGAGGAGGACTACCTGCGCCTGAAGGACAGCTATATTCTCACGCCGGAGAAGCTGGTGGGCGCCAAGGAGGACCTGTCCATCCTCCACCCGCTGCCCCGCGTCAACGAGATCAGCGTGGCGGTGGACAAGGATCCCAGGGCCGCGTATTTCAAGCAGGTGCGCTACGGCCGGTATATCCGCATGGCGCTCATCATGAAGCTGCTGGGCATCCAGTAAGGGAGGAGTACGGATAATGACGATTGATTCGATTAAAAACGGCATCGTGATCGACCACATCGCTGCCGGGAAAGCCATGGAGCTGTACCAGATTCTTGGCCTGGGCGAGCTGGACTGCTCTGTGGCGATTCTGAAAAACGTCGCCAGCAGGAAGCTGGGGAAGAAGGACATTATCAAGATCGACCAGAATCTGGACCTGGACTGGGACGTGATCGGATACGTGGACCCCAATATCACCGTCAACATCATCAAGGACGGCGAGCGGGTGGAGAAGCGGCAGCTGAACCTGCCGGAGCGGATCACCGGCGTGATTTTCTGCAAGAACCCCCGGTGCATCACCTCCGTGGAGCAGGAGCTGCCCCAGGTGTTCAAGCTGACCGACCGGAGTAGACGCATTTACCGCTGCCTGTACTGCGAGACCCAGGCGGGGAAATAATCAGCGCCCTCCGGTATATGTTCAGGGCCGGAGCTCCCATACGGGAGCTCCGGCCCTGAGAATGCTCTGCGCGTCAAGCCTCGTAAACAGAGACCTGCTTCCGATCGCGGCCCAGGCGCTCAAAGCGCACCACGCCGTCTGCCTTGGCATACAGCGTATCGTCGCTGCCGCGGCCAACGTTCACGCCGGGGTGGATGTGGGTGCCGCGCTGGCGGACCAGGATGTTGCCGGCCAGAACATGCTGACCGTCAGCCCGCTTGGGCCCCAGGCGCTTGCTCTCGGAATCACGGCCGTTCTTGGTGGAACCGACGCCCTTCTTGTGGGCGAAGAACTGAAGACCAATGTTCATCATGATCGTGTGCCATCCTTTCTGAAAGATGTGAGGCCAGAGGCTTATTCGGCCTCCAGAACCTCGATATTGTTGGGATATTCCATGTGGAGCTCGCTGAGGTAGACCATCATACCCGCCAAAAGCGTCTGGCAGGTATGCTCCGCAGCCTGTCCCAGCGAACCGGGAAGACGGAGGGAAATCAACGCGTTTTTTTCGCTGACCTTCACAGAAGCGCACAGGCCCATCACGTCGTTAAGGACGCACTCCACCAGGCGCACCGTGCTGGTGACAGCGGCGCAGACAATGTCCTCTCCGGCCTGAGCAAAACCGCTGTGGCCGGAGGCGTCAAAGCCTACGATCCGCCGCCCCTCCGTATAGAAGGTGACCGTCGTCATGCCTTAGGCGCTGATCTTCTTGATCTCAACCTTGGTATAGGGCTGACGGTGGCCCTGACGCTTGCGATAGCCCTTCTTGGGATTGTACTTGAAGATGCGGATCTTCTTGCCCTTGCCGTTCTTCACGACAGAGGCCTCCACGGTGGCGCCGGCCACGGTGGGAGCGCCGATGGTGGCGCTGTCGCCGTCCAGGATGGCCAGGACCTGGTCAAAGGTGACCGTATCCCCCGCCTCATTGGGCAGCTTCTCGATGAAGAGGGTCTCGCCCTCGCTCACCTTGTACTGTTTTCCGCCAGTAACGATGATCGCGTGCATTCCTTTTGCACCTCACTTTCCTTTATTATGAAGCGCTTACCGACGCTTCTTTACGGGCACGCTGTCGTAGGCGGCGCTTGCGCGCACTTGAGCCCATTCAAAGCGGCTCATCTAGTATAACAGCCTTCCGGTAGATTTGTCAACCGATTTTGCGAAAAAAATGAGAAATTGGCTGCTTTTCTCATTTACCCGCGATGGACAGGCCCTCCACCAGCACGCTGGGGCTGATAAAAGCGGTGGAGGAGGCGGGGAAGACCGGCGGCTGGGGATCGTTGGCAATGGCAGTGATGCCTTTCAGCAGGTCGAAGAAGTTTCCGGCCACGGTAAAGGAGCGCACTGGCGAGGTCTTCTGGCCATTTTCAATCAGGAAGCCCGCGCTTTGCAGGGAGAAATCGCCGCTGATGGCGTTGGCTCCCGCGTGCAGGCCGCCCAGGGAAGTGATGAGCACCCCGTTCTGCGCCTTTTGCAGCAGCTGCTCCTGGGTCAACCCGCCGCTGGCGAGGTACATGGTGAAGGGCTGGATGTTGATTTTGGAATCATATCTGGATTTGGACGCGTTGCCGGTGGTAGCCTTCCCGGCTGCGGCGGCGGTGCTGAGGTTGTACAGCAGGGTGTTCAGCACGCCGTTTTCGATCACATTTTTCCGCCGGGTGGGGGTTCCCTCCGCGTCAAAGGGCATGGGCATGGCGCTGGTCTCATAGAAGGGGTCATCCACCAGGGTGACGGACGGGGCGGCGATGACCGTGCCCTCCTTGCCCTTCAGCAGGGAGAGGCCCTTCTGGGCGTTTTCGGCGGAAAAGACTTCCGCGAAGCCGTTGAGCAGCAGGGACATCGCCTTGGGCGAGAAAATGACCGGCATGTTCCCGGTGGGGGCGACGCCTGCGCCCAGGGCGTCACGGGCGTCGCTGGCGATCTCCCTGGCGGTGGCGGGCAGGTCCAGCTGGTCCAGAGCGCCCGCGCAGATGCGGAACTCGGTGGCCTTCTCGCCGTCCTCTGCGCCGTCGCTGACCACAGCTTCCATTGAGACGCTGGTGATGGTGTTCTCGTATTGCAGGTCCAGCCCGTGGGAGTTGTGGATGGCGATGCAGACGCGCTCGGCGAAAACGCTGGTCGTGCTGCCGTCCACCACGCCGGGCTGGGCGTAGAGGGCATCCTGTCCCGACAGGGCCGTCCTGCGCAGGGCGGCGGCGTCGGGCAGGGCGGCGTTGTTTGTGGACACAGGCTGATAGCTCTGCCCGGTCTTCACCAGGAATTCCGGGTCGGAGGTCTCCAGCACGGCGGCGTTTCCGGCGGCGCGGCGCACCAGGGAGCGGGCGCTCTCCTCACTGAGCCGCTGGGTGGAGGCATAGCCCATCCTGCCGTTCACCAGACAGCGCAGGCAGACGCCGCCCTCGCTGGCGGCGGAGACTTCTTTGATCTCGTGGCGGAAGGCGTCCGCGGACGCGCTCTCCTCCAGCTGATAGTACAGCTCATACTCTTCGATCTGCAGCGCGGCGGCCTCCTCGGCTGCCACCTGACGGAATGTCTGAAAATCCATAGCGAAACCCCTCCTTTATCTGCCGCCCACGGTGATGGAAGAAACGCGGATAAGCGGCTGGCCTACGTTGGCGGGGATGCTGCCGCTGGACGCGCCGCACATGCCCTGCCCGAGCTTCAGGCCGCCGCCCACCATGTCAATCTTCTGGATGACATCGGAGCCCTTGCCCACCAGGCTTGCGCCGCGCACCGGCTCGCAGACCTTGCCGTTCCGGATGATATAGCCCTCATTGACGGCGAAATTGAACTCGCCGGTGATCGGATTGACCGAGCCGCCGCCCATCTGCTTGGCGTACAGGCCGTACTCGATGGAGGCGATGATGTCCTCGTCCCTGTCGCTGCCGGGGGCGATGAAGGTGTTGGTCATGCGGGAGGTGGGGACGTAGCTGAAGCTCTGGCGGCGGGAGCTGCCGGTGGAGGGCATCCCCATGCGGCGGCCGTTGAACTTGTCGATCATGTAGGACTTGAGCACGCCGTTTTCAATGAGGACGTTGCGCTGGGCGGGGGCGCCCTCGTCGTCGATGTTGATGGAGCCCCACTCGTTGGGGAGGGTGCCGTCGTCGATGGCGGTGACCTTCTCATGGGCGATCTTCTGACCCAGCTTACCGCAGAACTGGCTGTTGCCGTAGGCCACGCTGGCGGCCTCCAGGGAGTGGCCGCAGGCCTCGTGGAAGATGACGCCGCCGAAGCCGTTGCCGATGGCCACGGGCATCACGCCGGCGGGGCAGTAGCCCGCTCCGGCCATGGTGACGGCCTGACGGGCGGCCTCCCGGCCCACGGAGGCGGGGTCCACCGTCTCGAACAGCTCCATGCCGCGCCTTGCGCCGGGACCACACATGCCGGTCTGGGTCTCGCCGTTGATCTCAGCCACGGCCTGGATCATCATCCGGGTACGGATCTGGCGGTCCTGGGTCCACAGGCCCTCGCTGGTAGCCACCAGGATGCGGTGGTCCACATCCAGCAGCGTCCCCGTCACCTGCTTCACGGCGGCGTCATAGCCGCTGGCGGCGGAGCAGGCGTCCTTCAAAATAGTGATCTTGTCCGCGTTGGGCACACTGGCGGGGACAATGCGGATGGGGTGGATGTCTCCGGACAGGCGCTCCCGCAGGGTGATGGACACCTCCGCCCTGCCCTCCGCCAGGGCTTCGGCGGCCCGCTGGGCGCAGCGCAGCAGTCCGGCCTCGCTGGTGTCCACCGTGGTCGCCATCACGCTGCGCAGGCCCAGGAATACCCGCACGGCGGCTCCGGCGATCTGTGCGTCATGCACGGAATCCACCTTGCCGCCCATCAGGTCGATGTAGTGGTGCAGGGTGTCTTCCGCGAAGAGCTCGGCATAATCCGCACCGGTGGAGGCGGCCTTTTGCAGCACGCGCTCGCAAATCTCTTTTGAAATCATCTGCAAACCTCCTGTTGTTCTGACGTCTTTCCCAGGCGCTGTCCGGCGGCGCTCCGTTTGGGCCCGACGGGTGGTCAAGACAGTCTGTTATCCCCCAGTATATACTTGCCGCAGAATAAAGTCAAGGGCGGGCGGAGGCCGGCCGCCGCTGCCAGAAGTTTCCAGAAATCATGCATTTTGGCATATCGACGGAGGGGACGGATTGCCTGATTCTGGGAAAAACAGAATTACCGCGCTAAAAACATCGTTATTTTCACTAAAAACAGGAGGAAAAACACAGCAGTTCAAACAAAGTTCACAATAATATACCAGAATGTGAGGTGAGTTGCACGAAAAGCGCACTTCACAACATTCTGGTATATTTCAAATAATGCAGTCCATTTACAATGTGACGGAAAAAGAGGTATCATCTCATTGCAAGCGCTGCTCCAGGGAGCGGCGAACAGCAAGAAATGAAGCAAAGGAGTGGAGCTATGAAAACCTTTTCCCGCAAAGCGGCGGCAGTCCTGGCTCTGGTACTGCTGCTGACCGCGTCCGGCTGCGGCGCGGGCGACGGTAAGACGCACCTGACCTTCCAGATCTGGGATGTGGCCCAGCGGGACGGGATGCAGGCGGTCTGCGACGCCTACACCGCCCAGCGCCCTGATGTGGTGATCGAGGTCCAGGTCACCAGCTGGAACGAGTACTGGACCTGGGATGAACTGACCGGCGCCTCCCGGAAGATCCACGACGCCACCGGTAAGTACGGCTACATGGCCTACAGCGACGAGCAGCTGGGCTACTGGAACTTCGTCTACCAGAACGGCGGCTATATCCTCGACCCGGAGAAGAACCTCTACGCCGGATACACCCAGCCCGCCACCGCCGACGCCATCAAGTACTATGTGAACCTCCAGCAAAACGATTGGTGCCCCAATCAGGCATACTTCGCTGAGACCAGCCCCGGCACCGCCTTCTTCTCCGAGCAGGGCGCCATGTTTTTTGAGGGCAACTGGAACCTCCTCTCTGAGCTGAACAACTATCCCAACATGGTGGGCAAGTGGGACATCGCGCCTCTGCCCAAATGCCCCGATCCCGCCAGTGGAGACGGACGGGCCACCATCTCCAACGGCCTGTGCTACTCCACCGCAGCCAAGGGCAAGAACCTGGAGACCGTCAAGGACGTGCTCCGCTTCTTCGGCAGCGAGGAGGGACAGCGCATCCAGGGCGAGTCCGGCGCGGCCATCCCCGCTTACCTGGGCCAGGAGGAAAGCTGGTCCACCGTATTCAAGACCTTTGACTACGTGATCGACGTGGACGTATGCTTTGACCAGTTCGACTACGCGGTGCAGTACATCAACAACGCCACCCGCCGCAAGTGGAAGTCCACCGTGGCCGACGAGATGGTGCGCATCTACAACGGCTCCGACATTGACCAGAGCCTGGCACGTATGCAGGAGGCAACGGACAGCTATGTCCCGGCCGCGTCCTGAGAGAGACTGAGAGGAGGGTTTTGCTTTGAAAACAAATAAAATATCCCGGGCCGCCCGGATCGAGCAGAACTGGGGCTGGTTCATGGTGGCCCCCACCATCATCGGCCTGCTGGTGCTGAACGTGTGGCCCTTTATCCAGACCATTTACGCCAGCTTCTGCGAGCATCTGGGCTTCGGCCACTATCAGTTCATCGGCCTGGACAACTATGTCAACATGTTCCGGAACGCCGAGTTCTGGAAGGCCACCGGCAACACGCTGATCTTCTGCGTGCTGACCGTGCCCGTGGGCATCTTCCTGTCTCTGCTGGTGGCGGTGATGCTCAACGCGAAGGTGAAATTCAAGGGCGGCTTCCGGACCATCTTCTTCCTGCCCATGGTCTGCGCCCCCGCTGCTGTGACCATGGTCTGGCGCTGGATCTTCAACGCCGAGTACGGCGTGCTCAACCAGATCTTCGGCTCCCACGTCAGATGGATCACCGACCCCAACGTAGCGCTCATCTCCTGCTCCATCGTGGCCATCTGGAGCGCCATCGGCTATGACGCGGTGCTGCTGCTCAGCGGCCTCCAGAATATCTCCAAGAGCTACTACGAGGCCGCCTCCCCGGACGGCGCAAGCAAGATCACCCAGTTCTTCCAGATCACCCTGCCCATGGTGTCCCCCACCCTGTTCGTCACCATGATTATGCGCCTGATGGCCTCCCTGAAGGTCTACGACCTGATCTACATGATGGTGGAGGAGACCAACCCCGCCCTGACCAATGTGCAGAGCCTGATCTACCTCTTCTACCGGGAGTCCTTCGTGGCCGGAAGCCGCAGCTCCGGGTCCGCCATCGCCGTGTGGACCGTCCTGCTCATCGGCATCGCCACCCTCTTCCAGTTCTGGGGACAGAAGAAGTGGGTCAACTACGAAGTTTAAGGAGGAATAGCAATGAAAAGCAAATCCTTTGAGAGCTCCCGGCGCACCGGCAAGATTGTCACCTACGCCGCGCTGGCGGCCGGCTCCATTATTATGGTATTCCCCTTTGTGTGGATGGTCCTCACCAGCTTCAAGACCCAGGAGGAGAGCATGAAGGTTCCGCCGGTCATCTTCCCCGCCCAATGGCTGCTGGACAATTTCTCCGAAGCCATTGCCAGCCTGCCCTTCGTCAACATGTATATCAATACCATCCTGATGATCGTGTTCCGTGTGATCCTCGCGGTGATCTTCAGCTCCATGGCGGGCTATGGCTTCGCCAAGCTGAAATTCAAGGGCAAGAACCTGCTGTTCAGCATCGTCCTCATGCAGATGATGCTCCCCAGCCAGATCTTCATCATCCCCCAGTACCAGATGGTAGCCAGGCTGGGCATCGCCAACTCCATCGCCGCCCTGGTGTTCCCCGGCGTCGTCAGCGCCTTTGGCACCTTCTTCCTGCGGCAGGCGTACCTGGGCATCCCCAACGAGGTGGCGGAGGCAGCCTACCTGGACGGGTGCAGCCAGTGGCAGACCTTTACCAAGGTTATGTTCCCCCTGACCAAGTCCTCCGTGGCGGCCCTGACCGTGTTCACCGCGGTGTTCGCCTACGGCGATCTGATGTGGCCGCTGGTGGTCAACTCCGACCTGAACATGATGACCCTGAGCTCCGGCCTTGCCACCCTGCGGGGCCAGTTCTCCACCAACTTCCCCGTGCTGATGGCCGGTTCCCTGCTGGCCATGCTGCCCATGGTGATTCTGTACCTGTTCTTCCAGAAGCAGTTCATTGAGGGCATCGCCATGACGGGCGGAAAATAATTCTGATTCTTCCTCTTTCCTCTCAGGCAGCCCCGGGTAGCTTCGTCTGCCGGGGCTGCCGCTTTCGAGCGGGCCGTGACGCGCTCTGGCCGCTTCTGGTACTTGCATCCGGAGGAAAAATCGTATACAATGGCCTTGGAATTTCTATGAATCAAGAGGATCGACCAAATGATTGTTTTTGACCGAACCTGCGGGACGTTCACCCTGCACACCCGCAGCACTACCTATCAGATGAAGGCGGACCAGTACGGCGTTCTGCTGCACACATATTATGGGCCCCGCGTGGGAGAGGGGGATCTGTCCGGACTCATTCAATACGCAGACCGGGGATTTTCGCCCAACCCCAGCGAAGCCCATCCCCGCCGGGACTACTCCCTGGACACCCTGCCCCAGGAGTACTCCACCTGCGGGGTGGGGGACTACCGCCTGTCCTCCGTCCAGGTGGAGCAGCCAGACGGCAGCCAGGCTCTGGACCTGCGCTATGCCGGATATGAGATCAGGCGGGGGAAGTACGCTCTGCCGGGCCTGCCCGCCTTCCGCGGCGAGGACGGGGAGACCCTGTCCATATCGCTGCGGGACCCTGGCTCCGGGGTTGAGGCGGAGCTGCTGTACGGCGTGTTTGAGGACTATGACCTCATCACCCGCGCCGTACAGATCGTCAACCGGGGGGAGGAGCCGGTAAAGCTCCAGCGGGTCATGTCCCTCTGCCTGGACTTTTTGCCTCTGGATCTGGACCTCATCACCTTCAACGGCGCCCATGTCCGGGAGCGGTGGCCAGACCGCGCTCCCATACGCCCCGGCGTCCAGGGCGTGGGCAGCAGCCGGGGGATGAGCAGCCACCAGCATAACCCCTTTGTCATGATCTGTGAGCATGACACCGGGGAGGACCACGGCGTATGCTATGGCGCGGCCCTGCTCTACAGCGGGGACTTCGAGGCCATGGCCGAACGCAGCCAGTTCGGGGACATCCGGCTGGTGATGGGGCTCGTCCAGCTCCAGTGGACCCTGGAGCCGGGGGAGGTCTTCGCCGCGCCGGAGGCAGCTCTGGTGTGCTCTCCGTCCGGATTCGGACAGATGAGCCGCCAGCTCCACCGCGCGGTCCGGGAGCGGCTGGTCCGCGACCCCTGTCAGGGGGGACGCCGCCCGGTGCTTATCAACAACTGGGAGGCCACCTATTTCGACTTCAACAAGGAGAAGCTGCTGGACATCGCCAGAGCGGCCGCGCCCCTGGGCATCGAGCTGCTGGTGATGGACGACGGCTGGTTCGGCGTCCGGGACAGCGACACCAGCGGCCTGGGGGACTGGACGGTCAATGAGAAAAAGCTCCCCGGCGGCCTGGGGGAGCTGGTGTCGGAGGTGCGGAGGCTGGGGATGCGGTTCGGCCTCTGGGTGGAGCCGGAGATGATCAGCGAGGACAGCGAGCTCTACCGCGCCCACCCCGACTGGGCCCTGGGTGTCCCGGGACGCCCAGGCAGCCGGGGGCGGGGCCAGCTGACGCTGGATTTCTCGCGAAAGGATGTCCGGGAGCATGTATACGCCGCCCTGCGTAAGGTGCTGGACAGCGCGGAGGTGTCCTATCTCAAGTGGGACATGAACCGTTGCCTCACGGACGTGTGGTCCGCCGCCCTGCCACCCCGGCGGCAGGGGGAGACGCGCCACCGGTACGTTCTGGGCGTCTACGAGATGCTGGAGAACCTGCGCCGGGACTACCCCCATATGCTGGTCGAGGGGTGCGCCGGAGGCGGCGGGCGGTTCGACCTGGGGATGCTGTACTATACCCCCCAGATCTGGTGCAGCGACAACACCGACGCCATTGACCGCCTGCGCATCCAGTACGGGACCAGCTTCTGCTACCCGGCCTGCTGCATGGGGGCCCACGTCTCTGCCGTACCCAATGAGCAGACGGGCCGGGTCACGCCTCTGGAGACCCGTGGCGTGGCGGCGATGAGCGGCGCCTTCGGCTATGAGATGGACGTGGGCAAGTGCGGCGAAGCGGAGAAGGCGGTTATCCGGACGCAGGTGGAGACCTTCAAGACCCATTACCGGCTGATTCAGGAGGGCGGCTATTACCGCCTCACCGACCCCTTCGCGGACCCGGAGCTCACCGCCTGGGCCCACGTTGCCCCGGACGGGAGGGAGGCGCTGGTCAGCATCGTGACCGGCTCGGGCCACGCCGCGCCGCGTTTCCGGCTGCTGCGGCTGAAGGGCCTGGACCCTGACGCCGTATACCGGATCAACGGCGGAGCGGAGCTCTGCCGCGGCAGCGTCCTGATGAACGCGGGCTGGCCGGTGCCCCCGCTGCGCGGGGATTATCAGTCCCTCCAGCTGCATCTGGAGGCGGAATAACAAAAGGCCGCCCCCGCGGCCGCTGCGGAGACGGGCGCGGGGGCGGGCTATGGCTGGCTGCCGGCAGCGCGGCTCTTGTTCTGTATCCGCCACTCCCGGGGAGAGACGCCGTACCGCTTTTTGAACGCCCGGGAGAAGTGGAGCTGGTTGGGATAGCCGCAGGCCGACGCGATGTCGCCGATGGAGGACTTGGTGGCCTGCATCCGCTCCGCCGCCTTGGACAGGCGCAGGCGGATCAGGAACTCCTGGGGCGGACAGCCCATGCTCTCCCGGAACAGCTTGCTGAAATAGCTGCGGTTGAGCTTGCACATGTCGGCGACCTCCTCCACGGTGAGCTCCCGCTGGTAGTTCTGCTCCATGAAGGTCACCGCCTCCTGGATGTAGAAATCCTGGAGGCGGGCGCCCTGGATCTCCCGCTGGGTGGAGGAGGAGTGGATCAATGCATCCAAAAACAGGCACAGGTGGCCGATGAGATGGAGCGTGGACGCGTTGTGGTGGTCCGCGATGTAGAGCATGGTATCCCGCACCGGCTCAGCCAGGGCAGGGCTTTTGGGCTGGTAGATGGGCTGGGCGCGGTTCAGACCGGCGCAGTTCAGATACTCCTCTGCCCGCAGGCCGCCGAATTCCAGCCAAGTATATTTCCAGGGGTCGTTTTTGTCGGCGTAATAGGTGTTCACCTGGCCCGGGCAGATGAGGAAGCCCTGGTTGGCCTCCAGGACGTAGCGCCGGGTGACGCCGTCGGGACCGTCGGAGTTGAGACAGCCCTTTCCCGAGATGACAAAATGGAACAGGAAATGGTTGCGCACAAAGGGGCCGAAGGAGTGGAGCGGCGCGCACTGCTCCCAGCCGTATTGGAACAGCCGCAGGTCCAGGAAATTCTCGTTGGGGAAAACAGAGAAAGAAAACGGTTGGTTCGCCATAAGTGGGCACATCCTTTCACGCCGTGGGTCATATCAAAGTTCGGGGCCGCCCACGATTTTCCAACAGCCGCACCGGCCGGCTGCGCAAAGTTTGATCGTGCAATCCCCCTTGACACGGTCATGCGGGATTGCGGGGGAGGGGCAAGGCCCGTCCTGCTCCCGTTTCACCATCATACCACAATAAACCAGGAAAACCAACCCTGAAAAGGAGATTGAGGCAACATGAATGACATGGAACGCCGCCTCGCCCGGCGGCAGGATGAACTGGACTGGCTCTACATGGAGCTTTACAACGACCGCGCCCGCCTGGACGGGCTGAAAGCGGAAATGGCCAGGGCCTACCGGGACCGGAGCCGCAGCCTGCGCCGTCTGGACAAGGAGCGGGAGGCTGACCCGGAGTGGTTCCGGGCGGGCGGGATGCTGGGGATCACCATGTATCCGGGACTGTTCGCCGGGAGCCTCCGGGGCGTGGAGGAAAAGCTGGGCTACCTCAAGGAGCAGGGCATCACATATGTTCACCTGATGCCCCTGCTGAAGATGCCCCACCCGGATAACGACGGCGGCTACGCCGTGGAGGACTTCGACCAGGTGGACCCCTCCCTGGGCACAAACGAGGATCTGAGCCGGCTGGCCGCCGCCATGCGCCGCCAGGGGATGAGCCTGTGCCTGGACTTTGTCATCAACCACACCGCCGATACCCACCGGTGGGCCATGCGGGCCAAGGCCGGGGAACAGGAATATATTGACCGCTACATCTGCTTCGACACACCGGATATCCCCAGGGAGATGGAAAAGACCATCCCCGACGTGTTCCCGGAGACCGCCCCGGGCAGCTTTATCTATCAGGAGCAGATGGGGAAATACGTCTGCTCCTCCTTCCACCCATACCAGTGGGATCTGAACTACCGCAATCCGGTGGTGTTCAATGAGATGGCGGGCAGTATGCTTCATCTGGCGAATCTGGGCGTGGAGGTGCTGCGCATTGACGCGGTTCCCTATCTGTGGAAAGAGCCTGGCACAGCCTGCCGCAACCTGCCCCAGGTCCATACCATCATGCGGATGATCCGGCTCATTACAGAGTGTGTCTGCCCAGGGGTGATTCTGAAGGGCGAGGTGGTTATGGCCCCCAGGGAGCTGGCCCCCTATTTCGGAACGGCGGAAAAGCCGGAGTGCCACCTGCTCTACAACGCATCCACCATGGCCGCCCAGTGGAGCGCCCTGGCCTCCGGGGACGTACGGCAGCTCAAGCGGCAGCTGGACGACCTGCACGGCCTGCCCGCCCACTGCTGGTTTGTCAACTATCTGCGCTGCCATGACGATATCGGCTGGGGCCTGAACGAGGAGTACGGCAGGTCCCTGGGCATCGACCCGGTGGCCCATAAGAGGTTCCTCTATGAGTTCTTCGAGGGCAGCTTTCCCGGCAGCTACGCCCGGGGGGAGCGTTACAATTATAATCCTGTCACCCTGGACGCCCGGACCTGCGGCACCACTGCCAGCCTGTGCGGTATTGAAAAGGGCCTGCTTGAGGAGGACGGGGAGCAGGTGGCTCTGGGCGTTCAGCGGGACCTCATGATGCACGCCGTCATCACTTGCATGGGGGGCTTCCCCATGCTGTCCAGCGGGGATGAGATTGGCCAGCTCAACGGCTACGGCTACCATGACGACCCGGTTCTCCGGGAGGACAGCCGCAACCTGCACCGTACGCCTTTCAGCTGGGACAACGCAGCCCTGCGCACCCGGACGGGCACGGTACAGCAGCGCATCTGGGACGGGCTGCGGCAGCTGGAGCGGCTTCGGGCCGAGCAGCCCTGCTTTGGGCCCGAAGCCTGGGTCACCACCTGGGATACGCATAATGACCATGTGCTGGCAATCGTCCGGCGGACGCAGGACGGGACGATGGTGGGGCTGTTCAACTTCTCCGGTCAGATGCAGGAGGTATGGATGGACGCGATGGAGGGGACGTTTACCGACCTGATCTCCAAGAGCGCATACAGCTGCGGGCGCTGCACCCTGAGCCCTTATCAATACTGCCTGTGTCTGCGGGAGGAACGGCAGACGGAATAGGCGTCAGTCCTTCCACGCCGGGAAAAACCGCTCACCCCCCTGAGAAGACAGCTTCTGAGTCCAACGGGAGTGAGCGGTTTTGTATACAGATTATTTGATTCCAGCCATTTCCAGGATTGCGGGCACATTGCGCTCCGCGCCGATGGCCATGACATGGACACCGGGACAGATATTCTCCGCCCGGATCGCCGCGATCATCTCCGCCGCGATCTCCATGCCCAGCTTGACGGGCAGGCCCTTGACGCCCTTGGCCTTGCCCTCCTCTGCGGCGGCGGCCATACGGGCGATGGTCTCATCAGGAACGGCGATGCCGGGGACATTCTCATTCATGAACCGGGCCATTCCGGCGGATTTCAGGGGGATGATCCCCGCCATGATGGGAACCTTGATCCCCGCATTGTCCACGGCCTCCAGGAAGCGCTTCAGGCTGTCCAGGTCAAAGATACCCTGGGTCTGGATGTACCTTGCCCCGGCCTCCACCTTCTGGCGCAGCTTGTTGATCTGGAGGAACAGCGGCTCGTACACCGGCGTCACCGCCGCGCCCTTGAAGAGCTGGGGGGCACCGCCGGAGAGCGGGTTTCCGCCGCAGTCCGCCCCTGTGGCCTCCATCTCCGAGAGCATATGTAGAATACCGACGGAGTCCAGGTCATAGACCGGCTTGGCCTGCTTGCAGTCGCCCACCGCCGGATGGTCGCCGGTCAGCGCCAGCACGGTGTCGATTCCAAACGAAGCGGCGGACAGTACGTCGGCCATGATCGCCATACGGTTCCGGTCCCGGCCGGTGATCTGGAGGATGGGCTCCACGCCCGCCTGTCTGAGGTGGGCGCACAGGCCCAGAGAGGACGCCTTGAGACAGGCGGACTGCATGTCGGTGACGTTGACCGCGTGAACCTTGCCCCGCAGGAGCTGGGCGGCCTCCAGCTGCTCGGAAAAGCCGAAGCCCTTGGGGGGAGCCATTTCGGCGGTAACGGCAAAAATGCCGGATTCTAACGCTTTCTGTAACTCGCTCATGCTTTCTTCTCCCTCAAGTTGATATGTCTGGGGTAGGCCACCGCCTCATAGCCCTTGTCGGGACGGCGCTGGGTCAGCTTATCCAATTGGCCCAGGACCTCCAGGCGCTTGTAAATCAGAATCCAGGCGCAGTCGTTTTCCGGGTTGACCTCGCATTTGCCGTTTTTCTGCCCGCCGCAGGGGCCGTTGACCAGACTCTTGGCGCACTTGGTGATGGGGCAGACGCCGCCGGTGGAGCCCAGCACGCAGTCGCCGCACATCCGGCAATACTCGTTGAACATGCCCACACGCTCCACCTGACCGAGGAAGAGTGTATTGTTGGCGGGGTAGACGGGGAGCTGCACGTTGTCCGCCACCGTCTGGACGCCGTCTCCGCAGCTCATGCCTACGATGGCCTCTGCGCCGCTGTCCTTCAGGGCCTTCAGCTCCCGCTTCATCAGCAGCTTGTGGCAGCACTCGTCGGGCAGAACCGTGCCCACGACCTCCACGCCGTGTTCCTCCAGGAAGGCTTTCATCTCCGCGATTTCCTTTTCACCGCCGGTCTGGCAGGCGGAGGCGCACTGGCCGCAGCCGACCACCGCCACCTTCCTGACGCCCTCCAGCATGGCCAGCAGCTCGTCCGCCGGCTTTTTCTGGGTAATGATCATATCGTTCCTCCTTGTTTTTCTCCGGAAGAGAGGCCCTGCGGCCTCGCTCACCCCTATCATAATATATTTATGCAGCAAAATCAAGAGAACATTTGTCAAGGGGGAGTTCATCTGAAAGATGAACTCCCCCCAATAAACCGAAATTTATTTATTAATATATTTTCGTCTTACCATTGATTTTTACTAAAGCGCAGGAACGCAAAATCAAAATGATGGCTGCTGTTATATTTCCCCATATATTACATTGTCATCGATGACATAAATCCCCGATAAAGAATTTACAATACAATGATAATGAGATACAAAGCCATACACTTCCCGTATTATTTCCGAATTTCAAATTCCGAAATAATACCCGGCGCAGCTTGTCGGTCCAGGGAAATCAATTTTGTAGAGGCGATACCATCCGCCCGCACGATGACTGGCGATTTTCGATAGAAACTGCGTAGGGGCGCACAATGTGCGCCCCTGCACGGATTCTGCTGTTCTGAAAATTGTGCGCTGGAAATTGATTCTCCCGTTGCCGGTCTGTCACTTGTTGGTCAGGGGCTCCTCCTGCCTCAGAACGCCATCCGCAAGGACAAAGCGGCTATGGTACTTTGGCAGAAACGCCGCGTTGGGCTTATGGCAGACGTGGATGACGGCGGCGTCCTCTTGCAGGAGCAGGCCCTCAATCCGCTGGGAGTTCTCCGGGTCCAGGGCGGAGGTCACCTCGTCCAGCAGATAGACCGCCGGTTCTCCCACCATTGCGCGGGCCAGCGCTATGCGCTGGCGCTCGCCGCCGGAGAGCTGTTCAATCATTTCAGGCGTCAGCTCCTGTCCGCCGCAGCGGTCCAGCAGGTATGCGAGGCGCAGCTTGTCAATCACGTCCCGGTAGGTCTCCTCCGGGATATTCCGGCCAAGCAGGATGTTCTCCCGCAGGGAGATATGGAACAGATAGGGCTCCTGGAATACCGGGCACACCTGCTGGTAGTACGCCGGGAGGTCCGCTGAACGGATCTCCGTCCCGTTCAGGCGGATTGCGCCGGTGTATCCCAGATCTCCTACCTGGGCCAGCAGCCGCAGAAACGTGGATTTGCCGCTGCCGCTCTCGCCGGTGATGATGTATTTCTCTCCAGCGCGGAACACAGCGGAGGCGTCGCGTAGGATTTCGAGCTCTCCAGCCTGATAGGCGACATGGTCTGCCGCCAGCTCCGAAAAACGGCCTGGGACGGACTGCTTCGGGGGTTCCGCCCGGGGGGAGGTGAAGTCCTCCAGCTGTTTCAGCAGGGGGATGGCCGCGTTCCTGCCGTGCAGCAGGTACGCCAGCACTTCGGTAGGAGCCGCGATAACCGCCGCCAGTTGCAGCACGGCGATCAGGTCGCCGGTCAGGATCGCGCCGTCGTGAACCAGCAGGACGCCCACTCCTACAATCAGGACGTTCTTGAGAATCTGAAGGCAGGCGGATGCGATGTATATGGTCAGACTCCATTTGAACAGAATTCGCTCCGCCCCGGCGGCGGACTGGTTTTCCGCGTCCAGCTGAGCGGCGGCGCCGTCCCGGAAGCGGTAGGTTTTCAGAATATGCAGCCCGCCCAGGAAGGATTGCAGCGCGGTATTATAGCGCGCCATCTGACTGGAATAGGCTTGCCGGGCGTTCCCGCTTATTTTGCGCAGAATGATCGGAATGACGACAATCAATAAACTGAAGCCAAGGATGACCGCCGCCAGAAGCCAGTGGATTGACAGAAGGGACACGGCGGAGAACAGAATCAGGCTGACGCATTTTGCAATGTCAATCATGCCGGCAAAGTACTGCTCAACCAGACTGGGGATGTCGTTGTTGATAAAGGAGACAAAGGATGCCGCGTCCTCCCGGCCATACCGCTCCGCCAGCGAAAAGCCTTCAAAAGCCCGTTTTCGCAGAAGCTGCTTGTGCTTCCGTGTCAGCCGCTTCGACATGTAATCATCCAGTATGGACAGCGCGATCTGGAGGAGGCTGACGGAGAGAAAGGGGAGGAACAGCCCCAGGCTGAGCGGCGCCGCCGCGGCAACCTGATTGACAAGAACGCCGGATGCGTTGGGAAGAATCACGCTGTTGAGGCAATAGAGCAGGCCAACCGTCAGCGTGCTCAGGAACAACAACCGGTTGCTGCCCAGATGGGTCCACAGCTTCTTCAAAGAGCTCACCTCGCTTTTTTGGAAATGGGGTCTATCTCATTGCGGAAATATTGCAAGAAAGGACCGCGCTCAGATCCGGGCGCGGTCCTCTTCCCGTTACTTCACCGTAACAGAGGTGATGTGGGGGTTGACGCCGTTGTACCAGTACAGGAACCCCTCCATGTCAACGGTGTCTCCGACCTTCAGGTTCTTCACCGCGTTGTAGACGTCGGTGGTGTTGTCGCACAGGTAGGACTCCACCGTGAAGGTGTAGGTCTGGCCATTTGCGGACACGTTGAAGTACAGGTCGTCGCCGTCCTGGCCGGAGCCGTCCCAGGAGTACAGGAACGCCGCGCCGGACTCGTCGGCGGCCTCCACGGTCATGCCCTTGAAGGCCACGAACATGTTCTGCTTGTCAATGAGCTCATCCTTGCCCAGCAGGGCGGTGACATCCTCCGCCTGGGCGATGTAGCTGCCGTCCTGGATCTCGAAGGCGGCGTCGATGATCTCATACTCGCCGGACCACTCGGTCTTGTAGCCGGTGACCTTGATCTTGGTGCCGGGGGTCAGCTTGTCGTATTCCTCCTGGGTGCAGTGCATGTTGTAGAGGAAGTACGCCCCGTCCTTGTCCTGGGTATAGAAGGTGCCCTGGCCGTCCCACCAGGACTGCTTTGCCTGGACATAGGTCTCCACCACGACCTGGGTATCGACGTCCGCCGCCGCGTATTCGGCATACGTCATGACGCCCTCGGACTTTGTGTCCGCGGCGTCTCCGCTGCCCTTGCCGTTCCCGCCGCATCCGGCGCAGCCCAGCACGAGCGCGCACGCTAAGAGCAAACCAATGATTCTTTTCATTTCTGTTCCTCACTTTTCATGTTATCTGTCTGCCGCCGGCAGACAGCGAGATGATTGTACTCGAAATTCCAGATAAAAGCAATAGTATTATTCCGCAATTCTTTTCCGTTTCTGAGCCATTTGCACAACAAAATACACAACGATCAACACCCATGCCGCCGCCAGGGACGCCAGCAGCGCCGCTGCCGTGGCGGGCAGCGGCCCCAGGTCCTCCTTTCTGGAGGCCGCGCTGGATGCGCCGGGCTGGTCCAGGCGGTACAGGGAGATCACATCCGCATAGAGCTGTTCCACATACGCCTCATCCACCGTCTCATTGCGGCGCACGGATTTTACCGTATTCTCCACCAGCTGTCCCGCCGCGCTGCGAAGGGAGGCGGAGCCGTTGAACACCGGGGTCACAAAGGTATGGTCCGTGTTGTCCAGCAGCAGCTGCGCCGCCTGGATCTTCACATCATAATAGGCGGCGTCGTCCTCGCCGCTGCGGGACAGGTAGTTCTGGTACTCCGCTGAGCTCCGGGCCTTGGAGGTTACGGGCACGTAGCCCTCCGTTTCCGAATAGGCGATCTGCACGTCGTTGGTCAGGAGATACTGCACGAACAGCCAGGAGGCCAGCACCTCCTGTGGGTCGGCCTTGTTGAAGATGCAGACAGACGGCCCCTGGGAGATCATCTGCGGACTGCCGGGGTCAAACTGGGGGACGGTCATGACCGCAGTTTCGAACTCCACAATCTCATCCGGGCTGATATCGCACAGCGGCGCGTTGGTGCCCATCCAGGTGGCTCCGGCGGTGGAGTCAACGGCGAAGATGCACTGTCCCGCGTTGAGGAAGTTGGCGGGATAGCTGGAAATCTTGAAGGTGGAGAACGCGCCGCTTCTGCCGTGCTCTGCGATCTCATACAGCAGCTCTCTGGCGGTGTCGTTGAAGAGAAGAATGTCCCCCTCCTCCGTGGAGTAGCCCGCGTTTTTCTGGCGGAGCATTTGGATCATCATGTTGTCCGTGGATTTATAAATGAAGGGGATCAGCACCTTCTGGCCGTTTACCAGGAAATTGCCCTCGCCGTCCTTGGCCGTGGCGGCCTCGGAGACCTCCCAGATGAAGTCCCAGGTCAGCGTCTCCGGCAGGGTGTAGCCCAGCGCCTCCACATAAGTCCTGTTGATGTAGCAGGCCTCCGTGGAGCGCATGTAGGGCAGGGCGTAGGTGTGGCCGCCGAACCGGCATTCCTCCAGGAATTCCGGGATGATCTCCTCCACGGTTGGCGCGTCGAACCGCACCTGGCTGCCGCCCAGGCCGTAACCGGGGTCGGACCAGATCTCCTCCAGCGGGACCACTAAGTTCGCGCCGGTCAGGTAGGTGGCGATGTGGTCCGGATAGGTGATGCAGACGTTGGGGGTGGTGTTGGTGGAGATGTTGGTGATGACGTCGTTATAAATTTTGCCGTAGTCGGTATACAGGCGCAGATTCACCTTGACGTTGGGGTAGGCGTCCTCGAAGCCTGCGATGGCCTGCTCATAGATGGCAGTCTGGGTCTTGTTGGTGTCGTTTTTGGCCCAGAAGGTGATTTCGTATTCGCTGGCGCTGTCAAAGGACGCCGGCATTTCGAACGGGTCCAGCCCCTTTGACCCGTGGCAGCCGGCCAGCGCAAGGGCTGCCAGGATGGAGGCAAGAACAGCGGCGCGTATTTTTTCCCTCATCCCTTGGTGCCCCCTCTCGCCACGCCTGCCATGATCTTCTTGCGGAATATCAGGAACAGGACCACCAGCGGCGCGGAGATGACCACCACGGCCGCCATCATAGCGGGAACGTTTTCGCGGCCAAAGCCATTCTCCCGGATCTCCTGAATGCCGTTGGAGACCAGAAAATAGCTGGGATCGTCGGTAATCAGCCGGGGCCAGACATAGGAGTTCCAGCACTCGATCACCTTCAGGATGGTGACGGTGATGATGGCGGGCTTGGAAATGGGAATCATGACCCGCCAGAGGTATCTCCAGTCGCTGGCGCCGTCCACCTTCGCGGCGTAGTAGAGGCTGTCGGGAATTTGCTCGAAATTCTCTTTCAGAAGGTAGATATAGAAGACGGACGTCACGGAGGGGAGAATCAGGCCCTGGAAGGTGTTGCGCATATCCCAACTGGTGATGGTGACAAAGTTGGTGATGACCACCAGCTCATTGGGAATCATCATCAGGGAGAGGAACAGCAGGAACGTAATGTTCTTCCCCTTGAAATCCAGCCGCGCGAAGGCAAAGGCCGCCAGGATGATGACTGCCAGCATGAGGGCGGTGGTGATGACGGTAAACAGGATCGTGTTCAGAAAATATCTGCCCAGCGGCACGGCGGTAAAGGCTTCCGCGTAGTTCTCCAGGGTCGGCGAGAGGGTGAAAAAACGGGGAATATACTCGGAGTTGTACGAGCCATAGCTTTTCAGCGAGGTCAGTACCATCCAATAGAAGGGGAACAGCACCACCAGCGCCCAGAGCGTCAGGAGGATATAGGCGGCTGTCCGCACGGCGGTCCTGCGGGTTTTGGCCTGCTTTTCGGCTCTGATATAATCGGCGTTGTTTTTCATGGGTTTCCAGCGCTCCTTTCTTCGGCAAAAACCGGACTAATAATGGACCTTTTTCCTGCTGACAAGCAAGTTGGCGCAGGTGATGGTCAGCACGATAGCGAACAGGATGACCGCAGCGGCAGAGGCGTAGGACGGATAGCCGCCGCTGTCTCCGTAGAGCATGTCATAGACATATCCCACGATGGTGTTCATCTCCGCCGCGTTCAGGTCCGTACCGAACAGGGCCACCGCATCGCTGTAGACCTTGAACGCGCCGATGAAGCCGGTGATGACGAGATAGAAGATCATGGGGGAGATCATCGGCAGGGTGATGCGGGTGAAGGTGCGGAGCCTGGACGTGCCGTCCACCTGGGCGGCGTTGTAGTAGGTCTGGTCAATGGAGGCCAGGGCGCCGGTCAGAATCAGAATCTTGAAGGGCAGTACGACCCAGACCGTGTAGAGGCACAGCACGAACATTTTCGCCCAGTAGGGACCCTCAATGAAGTCCACCGGGTTGCCGCCAAAGAAGCTGATGAGAAGGTTGACGAGGCCGTCAGAATAGGCGGTTTTCTTGAACAGAATCATGAACACCAGACCCACCGCCAGCGTGTTGGTCACGTAGGGCAGGAAGTAGATGGTCTGCAGCAGATCCCGCAGGGCCTTGATGGAGTTGAGCCCTACCGAGATCAGCAGCGCAAGGGCGGTGGACAGCGGGACGGTGATGACGACCAGGATGAACGTGTTTTTCACCGCCTGGAGGAAATAGGGGTCATGGAGGATATAGGAGTAGTTGTAGAGCCCTGTCCCGAGATAGGTCTGGGACGCGAAGTTGTACCCCTCCTCAAAGGAGTATACGAACACGTCAAACAGCGGGTACACCATAAAGACGCCCAGGAACAGGATCGCCGGCAGCAGGTACAGCCAGCCCTTATTCTGTTTTTGATTCATCATTCCACCGCCTCTGCCTGGAAGGGGACGCGCTCCCCGGTATCCCTGTCAAATAAGAACACCTTGCGGGGCTGGAGCGCAAAGCGGACGTAAGTACCCTGGATGCCTGCCATATGCTTCGCGCCGATGATGGCCCGGACAGTAGGAGCCGCCGCGGCGCTGTGGGAAGCGAGCACGCTGATGTCCCGGCCCATCACCTCCACACCCCGCAGGCCGCAGGCGAGGGGGCCCTCCGGGTCAGGAATGAAGCCCTCGGGGCGAATGCCCGCATAGACGCTCCTGTGGGAAACGCCGGGAACGTCCAGGACCGCGTCTCCGCCAAGCAGGAGCCTGCCGTCCCTGACTTCGCCGTCAAACACGTTGATCTGGGGGCTTCCCAGGAATTTTGCCGTGAACAGGTTGGCCGGGTCGTCATAGACAGCCTGGGGCTTTCCGGCCTGCTGGACCACGCCGTCCTTCATGACCACGATCAGGTCGGAGATGCTCATAGCCTCCTCCTGATCGTGGGTGACGAAAATGGTGGTGATGCCCGTCTCCTGCTGGATGCGGCGGATCTCCTCCCGGGTCTGCAGGCGCAGGCGGGCGTCCAGGTTGGAAAGCGGCTCGTCCAGCAGCAGCACCCTGGGCCGCTTCACCAGAGCGCGGGCGATGGCGACCCGCTGCTGCTGCCCGCCGGAGAGCTCCCCGGGCCTGCGCTCCATCAGGCTGTCGATCTGGACCAGCCGCGCGGCCTCCAGGGCCTTGTCCAGCATCGCCTGCCTGGACAGCTTGTCCTTCCCCTTCAGATTCTCCAGCGGGAACATGATATTCTGCTTCACGCTCAGGTGGGGGTACAGGGCGTAGTTCTGGAACACCAGGCCAATCCCCCGGTTCTCCGGCGGCAGGCCGGTCACGTCGTCTCCGCCGAAAAAAATTTTTCCGCTTGTGGGGGCCAGCAGCCCGCTGATTAAATGCAAGGTCGTGCTCTTCCCGCAGCCGGAGGGCCCCAGCAGGCCCAGCAGACTGCCGTCCGGGATGGTAAAGCTGAAATCATTGACTGCGGTGACCTCCTCCGGGTTTTTCCGGCTTCGGCCAGGAAATTTCTTGGTCAGATGCTGTAATATGACTTCCATAGGAGTCCTCCCTCCGCGCGCCCTCCGCCGGGCGCGTCCACTGGCTTCCAGCCTGTCCCGCCTGGAACAGGCTGGTTATATTCATAGAATAAACGTTTCCTGCTGAATTGTCAACGCATGATCCCGTTCGGAGCTTTTTTGCCCAATGCCTCATGCAGACGGTCCGCCAGCCGCGCGAACTCCTCCAGTCCCAGTGCCTCCCCGCGCACGGCGGGCGGCAGTCCGCAGGCGGTGGCCGCTCCGGCCAGCTCCTCCTTGTCCAGTGGGAACACGGAGGCCAGCGAGTTGCACAGCGTCTTCCGCCGCAGGGCGAAGGCGGCTTTGACCGTCCGGAAGAAAAACGCCTCTCCGCAGGCGGGGGATACGGCGGGCTTCTCCCGCGTCCGGCAGCGGATCACGGTGGAGGTCACTTTGGGCGCGGGCAGAAAGCACTCCGGGGATACGTCGAAAAGTATTTCCGGTTCTGTAAAATACTGCATGTATACAGAAAACGCGCCGTAATCTTTTGTCCCGGGCCGGGCCGTGACCCGCTGAGCCACCTCCCGCTGGATCATGACAGTGATGGCCTCAAAGCGCCGCGCTTCCACAAAGGCTGTCAGGGCGGGGGAGGTGATGTTATAGGGCAGGTTGGCGCACACAAGGGGCGTCAGACCCTGGAAGCGCTCGTCTGCCAGCGCCGGGAGATCCAGCTTCAGCACATCCCCGGTGACCAGCGTGAAGTTGTCCGCGTCCGCCATAGTCTCCGCCAGTACGGGAGGCAGGGCGGGGTCCAGCTCTATGGAGACGACCTTTGCGGCCCGCCTGCACAGCTCTCGGGTGAGGCAGCCGATGCCTGGGCCTACCTCCAGTACGCCGTGGCCGGCGTCCGCGCCGCTGGCGGCGGCGATATCCCGGGGCGCCCAGTCCGCTACAAGAAAATTCTGGCCCATGGCCTTGGAAAACCGGAAGCCGTGCCGGCCCAGCAGAGCCCGTACCTCCCGGATGTCGCAGAGATCCATACAAGGGGTCCTCCTTCAAATCCACATTTACGTAATAGTATAGCACATTTTGAAAAAATAGGTAGCACAAATTGTATTTTTGTGATATGATGGCTCAAATCGTATTTGCAGGAGGGAGAAACCAATGGAGGAGCTGGTTAAAATGCTTCTGATCGTCTGTCCGCTGGTGTTCCTGGGCGGCTTTGTGGACAGCGTGGCCGGAGGCGGAGGACTGATTACGCTGCCGGCCTATATGATGGCGGGGGTGCCCGTGCATTTTGCCGCCGGGACCAACAAGGTGGTCAACGGGTGCGGGAGCGCCACCGCTTCGGTCAAGTTCTTCCGCAGCGGGAAAATCAGGGTCCACGCCGCGCTGTGCGCCGCGCTGGGGGCGCTGATTGGGGGATACATCGGCGCGGAGATCGCCAAGCTGCTCAGCGAGAGCCTGCTGAAGGGGCTTATGCTGGTGGCCCTGCCGGTGGTGGCAGTGTTTCTGGTGGTAAAGAAGGATTTCGGGCAGGAGACTGGCGAAAAGGAGTATCCGCGCGCCTATGAAATGGGAATCAGCCTGGGGATCGGGCTGGTCATAGGCTGCTATGACGGCATGATCGGGCCGGGGACGGGCACCTTTATGATTATGGCCTTTACCGCGTTGCTGCAAATGGACATGGTGACCGCCTCCGGGTGCTCCAAGGTGGGGAACCTGGCGTCCAATATCGCGGCGGCGGCCTCCTTTATCATCGGCGGCAAGGTGATGTGGACGCTGGTGGTTCCGGCGGCGGCCTGCAGTATGCTGGGGAATTACTGCGGGGCCCGCTACGCCATCCGGGGCGGCGGGAAGAAGATTCGCGGCATGATCTTCGTGGTGCTGGGGATGCTGTTCGTGAAAATGCTGGTGGAGCTGCTGGTGTGACAGTTCCATACTGGGAAGCTGTATTCACAGGCGGGGGACGCCGCCTGTGAATACAGTTTTTTATGAGGAGGCTTGCCGGCGGCGAGCTTCCTTTTTCACCGGAGCGCATAAAATGGAGTGTGCCTGGACGGACATCCGCTGGGCGCAGAGAGGAGGACGCAGTGAAGGAAATCTTAATCAAGCGGCTGGGCAATCTGCTCTGCATCAAGTCCCTGGTGACGCTGACGCTGACGCTGACCGCCGTATTCGCTTTTATGGCGGTAACAGGGGAGATCGGCCAGGATTTCATGACGATCTACGCGGTCATCATCGCGTTCTATTTTGGCACACAAGCGCAGAAGGCGCAGGGCGGCAATGGTTAGGGCTGTGCTGGAGGCTGCCCGTGGCGAGCTTGGGAACACGGAGCGTCCCGCCGGGAGCAACCGCACCAAATACGGCGAGTGGTACGGTCTGGACGGCCAGCCGTGGTGCATGATGTTCGTACAGTGGTGCTTTGCCCAGGCGGGGACGCCCCTGCCCTGCAAGACGGCCAGCTGCAGCGCCCTGCTCAGCTGGTACCGGAAGAACCAGCCGGAGAGGGTCGTCACGGACCCGAAGCCCGGGGACGTCGCCATTTATAATTTCGGACACACCGGCATCGTGGAGAGCTCTGCCGCCTCCGCCGTCACCGCCCTTGAGGGAAACACCTCATCCGGAGACGCGGGCAGCCAGAGCGACGGCGGCGGCGTGTTCCGCAGAACCAGGAGAAAGACGCAGGTCACTGCGTATATCAGACCATTTGATGAGGACGATGAGATGGATCAGGAGACCTTCAAGAGTATGTGGCTGGAGCTGCGCAAGGAGCTTCAGAACAATGACAGCAGCGAGTACAGCGAAGCGGCCCGCGCGTGGGCGGTGCAGGCCGGCATCATCCAGGGCAGTGATCCGCTCCCGGACGGCAGCCCGAACTATATGTGGGAGGACCTGCTGACCAGGGAGCAGATGGCGGTGCTGCTCTACCGCTTTGCCAAACTGGCCGGACTGGCGACGTGACGGCTGTATGAAAGAAGGGGGACCGGCGGCGGGATATTCTGCCGCCGGTCCCTGGCGGAGCTCTTTGTAAGTCTCTGACGAAAATGGCGGTGAAATTTTGTCGTTTTTCCATCTTGCAAGGCGGAGATTTTCGAAGTATTACTTCCGAACCGAAAGTTCGGAAGTAATACTTGCCATGTTTTTGCCCCGCCAGAGGCATGGGGCTGAAGACCCGGGCCACCATCGAGGCGGCCCGGGCGGACGCCATGAGAAGTATGCGGGTCCTGCTCCCAGCATCCTGGCCCTGCCCGAGGGCCGTACTGCTGGGTGTGTACCGGGTACGGGAGGTCACGGAGAATTATACCGGCTTCCGCCAGCTGGAGGAAGCCGGGGAGGGGGAGAAGGCCATGCGGCGCGACGAGAACATATAGTGGACCATTCAGGCGCCGGGCGGCGTGGACATCTGCTTCGGCGGCGCCGGCGGAAACCCCGGAGAAGTCGCGGACCAGGGCGGAGCTGCTGGGCGTCCATCTGGAGGGCCCCTTCCTGGCGCTCTGCGGGGCATCAATACCCTTTTCACCTCCCCCGGGCATGAAAAAGCCTGCATGGACCTTGGTGATCCCTGCAAACTTATATTTGCGGCTGCCTGCCGCGGAAGACGAAATTTTAGGGCTTGCCAAACCATGGGAAATAGGTTATAATAACAAAAACCTTTTGCTTCGGCAAGGGGAAAATTATACAAGGAGAAAGAGGAATATGCCATTATTCTATAGCGCAGGAACGGATGCCGCAGGCGGCGCGTTGGGAATGGGTTCCATGCTGCTGCCGCTGCTGCTGATGGTCGCGCTGATGTATTTCCTGATGATCCGTCCGGAGAACAAGCGGAAGAAGCAGGCGGAGGAAATGCGCAACAGCTTGAAAAAGGGCGATCAGATCACCACCATCGGCGGAATTGTGGGGAAGATCGTCCATGTCACGGATGACAACATCGTCATTGAGACCAGCGACGACCGGGTACGCATGGAGCTGGCCAAATGGGCGGTATCCACCAACAACAGCAATGCCCCCGAGGACAAGAAGGGGAAGAAAAAGGACGAGCCTGCGCAGATTGAGGAAGGCTCTGACGGCGAGAAGAACTGAGTTTCAATCGAATAACAGGGCCTCCTGGCTAATATACTGGCATATCAGTAGATTTGGCGGGAGGTTTTGTTATGTCAAAGATCGTCATGTCCCTGCCGGAGGGGATGGTCAAAAACAGCCTGATCGGAGGGCTGCTGGCGCTGCTGTCCTATGTAGCGCTGCAATTTTTGTGCGCCCTGCTGGTGGACAATGGGCTCCTGGAGCTGGATCAGATCTATCCTCTGGTGTGCGTCACGGCGGCTGTGGCCTCGTTCCTTGGCTGCGGCTACAGTGTGCTGAGAGGAAAGGGGGCGTCCATGCTGCCGGTGCCGGCAGTGGTGGTGGTATTCCTGACGCTGACGCTGGCGGCGGCCCTGTTTACAGCGGACGCGGTCTCCATAGAGAACGGTCTGACGGGCCTGGGACTGTCCATGGCGGCAGGGGGACTGCTGGCGGCGCTGGTGGGGTATAACCTGCCCAAGGGGAACCGGGGGAGGACCCGCAGCCACGTCCGGCGGCGCAGATGAAGTCCCGGACCTGTCAAGAGGTGAAAATCAACAAAGTTGCGAAAATTTCCAGGTTTCGGACAAAAGAGTGGCTCGGCAGCTGATTGCGTTTTGTAATGGGCTGCCTGCCCTAAATATGGGGGCGGCGGCCTGAACTGACCACAAAATATCCTGAGAAGGGCTGAAGGGCAATTACAGTTCCCGGAAAGTTTACATAACACGGTTTACATAAAGTTTTGTAATAAATGACGAAATCGTTCAAACTTTCGGATTTTCTCTTGCGAAATGTGGAAATTTGCACTATATTTAGAGATGCATTTTCGCGGGGCCGGCCGCCGGTCCTGTTGGAGGCCGGGGCGCAGTCTTGTCCACTTCTAAAACTTGTCCGAGCTGCATAGGCTTGTGGCGAGGTGATGGAAGATGCGCGGACGAATGATGACCATTCAGCTGGGAGGCTGGGACCCGGCGGTGCTGCGGGCAATCGTGCTGGCGGCGCTGTTTTTCGCGGGAGCTCTGGCGGGACATGTCTACGCCGGCTCCTGCGGCGAGGCGGCGGGAGCCGCTCTGGGGGAGTATCTGGACGGATATTGCAGGCTCTATGACGCGGGGGGCGTGGAGGTTTCCATGCTCAGCTGTGTGGTCATGTATTTTGGCTATGGGCTGGCGCTGTTTGTGCTGGGATTTTCCGCGGCGGGGGTGGCCTTGATTCCGGCTCTGTCCGGCGTGTTCGGATTTTTTTCGATGTATACAATTTCCTGTTTTGTCCGATTCTATGGACGTGCGGGGATTTTGCTGGCGCTGGGGGCGCTGCTGGTGCGGCTGGTGTTTACGCTGCCCTGCTTCCTGATGCTGGCGGGGGCGGCGTGGCCGCTGTCCATCGAGTTGTTTTTGCTGTCCTTTGGACGGGGCAAACGCTCGGCTCCCGTGCTGTACGGAAGCCGCTATTTTCTCCTGTTTTTGCTGTGTGCTGTGATTTTAGCTGTGGGCATATGCTGCGAGCGGCTTTTAACGCCTTTCCTGTTCCACTTGGCGCTGGGGGAGGTGGTTTGATTTCCAACAAAGGAGGGGGAGGTTTTGGCAAATCATATTGAGGAGTACGCCAGCTATCTGGCTACAGAGAAGAACTCCTCAGAAAATACGATCGCCTCCTACGTCCGGGACGTGAACCAATTTGTCAGCTATCTGGCGGAGACGGAGCGGATAGGACCAGAGCAGTGCGACGCGGACCGTATTGAGGATTATATCGCGTATATGTCGGGGCAGGGGAAGTCCACGGCCAGTATGGCCCGGTGCGTGGCGTCCCTGAAATCCTACTACGGGTATCTGCAGCTCCTGGGGGTTGTAGAGGGAAATCCGGCGAAGGGGGCCGCGCCCGTGCGGGCGGAGCGGAAGCTGCCGCAGATTTTGACGGGCAAGGAAGTGGAGCTTTTTCTGGAGCAGCCCCAGTGCGTGGACCCCAAAGGGTACCGGGACCACGCCATGCTGGAGCTTCTGTACGCCACGGGCATCCGGGTCAGCGAACTGATTGGGCTGAACGTGGGGGACGTGAGCCTGCACGGGGGGTTCATCCGGTGCTCCAGCCGCGGGAAGGAGCGGATTATCCCGCTGTATGCCAAGGCGGTGAAGGCGCTGAGCGACTATGTGAAGAACATCCGGCCCCAGTTGGTGATAAATCCGAGGGAGACGGCGCTGTTTGTGAACATGAGCGGGGAGCGCATGAGCCGCCAGGGGTTCTGGAAGATCATGAAGTACTACCAGGAGAAGGCGCAGATTGACAAGGATATCACGCCCCATACGCTGCGGCATTCCTTCGCGGCGCACCTGCTGGAGAACGGGGCGGATCTGCATTCCATCCAGGAGATGCTGGGCCATGCGGATATTTCATCCACACAGATTTATTCTCATATGGTGAAGCAGAAATTGCAGGATGTGTACCGCAAGGCGCATCCGAGGGCTTGAGGAAGCGTGCCGTGAGGCACGTTTCTTTTTTGTCCCACCTGCGGGGGTTATTGCGCCCCACGGGGGCGGGGGTGTACTTTTCCAGCAAGGGAAAAGTACCAAAAGCTTGCTCAGGGGGCGTACCCCCTGAGAACCCCTGAATGTTGGGGGGGATTGCCCTCCGACGGAACTCTGTTTGGTTCTGACTCAATGTCTTCGTTGGTGCGCCGGACTTCTGCGTCTACCCACGGGTTCTAACGGTGGTGCTTACTGTGGCACCGCTTCTTGAATTGGATTTCAACCATCGCCAGGAAGTCGCATAGGCCCTTTAGAAGCGGGCGGATGATAGCCGCCCCTGCGAGGTGCTGACATCGACACCTCGCAGCAGTCCTTCGGCTCGCCCCTACACTGGATGTATCAATACAGAAAAATGTTGCCTTAGAACTACCCCCCACAGATGACTCTACCCCTTTAACAGGGCGGCAGCCGGAGTTGGTCAACTACCAAGCTCCTGGATCAGATGCCCGTAGGACCTTTTGTTCACGTGGCACCGCAACTCTTCATACGAATCCAAGGTCCGTAAATCCTTCGCCGAAGCGATGCTTTAGCATCGCTGAGAAGGGAGTCCAGAACCGCAGGTTCTGGTGTGTTTTTGCCTACTTTTTGCACAAGCAAAAAGTAGGCCCGGGGTCCGGGGCGGGGAGCGCCCGGGGCAGCGAATAGAAATCACTCCCCCTTGCCGCGGGACGCGGCAAAAAAACTCTTGACAAACAGCTTCAACAGGTGTATGGTTAATTACACAAGTAATGAACCACTAAACCAAAGAACACACTGACGATTGGAGGAAAGGAGAGAAAAACTTGAATGAGCGACTGACGGAGCAGAAATCCATCTACCTCCAGATCAGCGAGATGATCGAGACGGACATCCTGCGGGAAATATTGCTGGAGGAGGAGCAGGTGCCCAGCACCAACGAACTGGCCCGGCTCTACACCATTAACCCCGCCACAGCCGCCAAAGGCGTGGGCCTTCTGGTGGACGGGGGCATCCTCTACAAACGCCGGGGCATCGGTATGTTTGTATCCAAAGGAGCCAGGGAAAAAATCCTGGCCAAGCGCAAGGCCGCATTCGCGGAAAATCATGTCGTTCCTCTGCTGGCGGAAGCCAGGAGCCTGGGGATTTCCAAGGAAGAATTATTGACTATGATAAGGGAGAGAAACATATGAGCCTGCATTGTGAGAATATCGTCAAGACCTACAGCGGCAAGGACGTATTGCATGAGGTGACGCTGGACCTGAAGCCCGGAAAGATTTACGGCCTCATTGGCCGTAACGGCGCGGGGAAAACCACCCTCCTGTCCATCCTCTCCGCCCAGAACCCTGCCACCAAGGGTATGGTCACCCTGGACGGCGAGCCCGTGTGGGAACACCGGAAAAGCCTGGCGAAAATCTGCTTTTCACGGGAGCTGAACGCCAACGCCGAAAGCGGCATCGCCGCTATGAAGGCCAAGGAATACCTGCGCATCGCCGCAACGTACTATGAGGATTGGGACAAAGCCCTGGAGGAGCGGCTGGTGAAGCTGTTCGGACTGAACGTGAGAAAGAAATTCGGGAAAATGAACAAAGGGATGCTCAGCATGGTCACCATCATCGTGGCCCTGTGCTCCAAGGCACCCTATACCTTCCTGGATGAGCCGGTGGCGGGACTGGACGTGGTTGCGCGGGAGCAGTTCTACAAGCTGCTGCTGGAGGAGTACGCCGGCTCCGGAAGGACCTTCGTGGTTTCCACCCACATCATCGAGGAGGCCGCCGACGTGCTGGAGGAGGTCATCATCCTCCACGAGGGCAGGATCATCGTTGAGGCCGACACCCAGGCGTTCGTGGACAGCGCGATCCATGTCAGCGGCAAGGTCGAGGAGGTGGACGCCGCCACCGCCGGCCTGGAGGCCCACCACCCGGAGACGGTAGGCCGCAGCAAGGGCGTCACCGTGTTCCTCAAGCCGGGGCAGAAGGTGGACGAGAGCCGGGATGTGTCCGTCCAGCCGGTGAGCCTCCAGCGGGCCTTTGTGGCCCTGTGCGGGGAGGAGGAGTCCAAGTGAAGCGCAACCTGAAATTCTGGACCCGGTACACCGGGGAGAGCGCGGAGGCGGTCCTGGTCTGCACGGCGATACTCGCCGTTATCTCCCTGTTTGGCGCGGAGGGATTGAACTTCGCTGTCTTTGCCTCCACCATGCCCTATTACCTGTGCGTTGCCGCTGTCTTCGTGATGATGATGCTCAACACCGGATCCCAGACTCTGTATGTGCCCCTTCTGCTGTCCATGGGGGAGACCAGACGGAACGTGCTGCTGGGGTTCCACTACTACCGGCTGCTTATCATTGCGGTCACGACGGCGCTGTGCGCCCTGATCTGGCTGCTGGCGCCGGGGGAGGTGTCCGCCGCTGGCCTGCGGAGCATCCCAACCATCCTGTGCGTACTGCTTATTGCCTCCGCACTGGGGAGCATCATGGGTACCCTCTTTGTCAGATGGAAGTGGGCAGGCATGGTTCTCATTATCCTCTTCTGCGGCGTTGCGGGGGGCACGGTTGGCTTTGCCGGCGCAACAGGCGGCGGCTTCAACGCAGCGCAGATAATGAAAATGGCTTCCCATCTGGAGGCGCTGCCCTGGTGGCTGCTGGCGGCGGTGCCGGTATCCCTGGCGCTTGATATCGCGTTCCAGTGGCTGCTGCTGCGGCGGCAGGAAGTGAAGCTGTAAGGAGGGGCGGGACATGAAATTTTTTGTAAAGCATCTGAAAGCAAACCGGAGCGGTGTTCTGATCATGTTGATTTTCCAGACAGTCCTGTTCCTGATGGGATTTCTTATGGTGCTGGCCATCAACGCCTTTATCAATGAGGACCGGGACTATGCCGCCATCGGCGGCATGATGGCCCTGATGGCTACCGTATTCGGCGGTCTGGCCCGTGGCAACGGCGGGATGAACCGCTACCGCACAGCGGTCTCCATGGGTCACACCCGGCTGTCCTACATCCTGGCGGACCCGGTCATCACGGCTTTGACCTGCGCAATCGGCATCGCCTTCGCGTGGCTGCTGGACAAATTCGAGCTGTGGATCTACAGCATCCTCTACCCCGGCTGGGAGCTGGACTTTGATGTGTTCAGCATGTTTGAATGGCTGCACGCGCCTGTTTTCATCATTGGTATCTGCATCCTGGATTTCTGCTTTGGAGCCTTGCAGCTCCAGTTCGGGACCAAGGGCTTCGCCGCCGTCTGGTTCCCCCTGTGCTTTGCGCCAATGATCATCGGCAACAGCGTACACGCAGCCCAGGAGGGCGGCGGCAGTCTGCTGGCCCTGATCGGGCGGGGACTGCTGTTTCTGGCGGGGCTGCTGAGTCCGCCCATGTGGGCGGCGGCGGGGGCGGCAGTCCTGCTGGGGCTGCTGGCGCTCAGCGTCGTGTGCTACCGCAGGGCGGAGGTGCGGATATGAGCGGACCGCCCCGCCCGCTCTGTCCGGAGAGGACGGGACGGGAATGATGAAGCTGGGCTATTGGATGCCCCTGTTAGCGGCCCTCTATCTCTGCGTGGTTCTGCCATTTAGCAGACAAAGGAGGGTGGCTGCGGCGGTGCATCACATCCGAAAAAAAGGAAAAAAGGAGAGGGAAGCAATGGAAGCGCTGGCAAAGCAGTTTATCGGCAGGGAGTGCGTCATCTACACAATCACGTCCAACGACGGGAGCATCGTGGGGACCATCCGGGAGGTCAGCGGCGGCGGGCTGCTGCTTGAGGACGCCCGGGGACAGCTCCAGGCGGTGAACCTGGAATATGTGACCCGCATCCGGGAGTATCCCCGGAACAGGAAAGGGGGGAAAAAGTCCGTGGTCCTTGACTGACGGACACAGCGTCTGCTTTTGATACGCAAACGGTGCAGGGACGCGCAATGTGCGTCCCTGCATAAAATTTTGAAGCCGGGATGCTTCCCCAAAAAGTAAAAAATGATTCCAAATCCTTTGAAACACGCTATTGACACCGGTCTTTCTTTCCAGTATAATCATAAAAGCCAAATTCAGAAGGGAGAAAACCGAGTGAAGCAATTTTTTGGTATGAGTCAGAGGGGCAGCTTGGACGAGGCGCTCCAGGGTCTCTATCACCCTCAGTTTATCATGCTGATGTCAAATGAGAGGCAGTTTGAGACCCACGTAAAGGAGCTGGAAAAGCGCTTCCCCGGCGTGCCCAGCATCGGATGTATCGGGATGAGCTATCAGACCGCGGTTGTGGAGAGCGGCGTGGGCGTGATCGCGTTCACAGACGGCATAACCGCCGCCGCCAACGTTCTGGAGCAGGTGACGGCCATGCCGGTAAAATATATCCGCCGCCTGGAGCAGGACATGCAGCGGGTGGGCGGCGGCAGTCGGGATACGGTGTGCATCGACTTCTGCGCCGGGAACGACGCCTGCGTGCTGACCACTATGAACACCGCCCTCAGGCAGCGGGGCATTTCCCTGGTTGGCGGCACCGGCGGCGAGGGGAGAGTCTCCGCCAACGGGAGGGTCTATCAGGACGCGGTGGCCTACGGGCTGGTCCGCAACATGAACGGCCATGTCAAGACCTACAAGGAGAATATCTACCACCAGCTGGGCGATTACCGTTTCATTGCTTCCGACACGGACCGGGCGAATTACATACTGGGATCCTTGAACGGGAAGCCGGCGAAGCAGGTCTACAAGAGCATCCTCAAGGTGACGGATGAGGAGATTCTGACCCGGACCTTCCAGAATCCCTTCGGCAAGGTCAACGGCAATGATACCTGCATCATTTCCATTAAGGAAGTCAGCGGCAACGCCCTGGCCTGCTTCCGTCAGGTCAACGACTCCGACGTGCTGATTCTGCTGGAGCTGGGGGACTATCAGGCCATCGTAAAGGAGACTATCCAGCAGATCTGCCATGACTTTCCGCAGCGCTCGGCGATTTTCTCCGTTAACTGCCTGTTCCGCTACAAGCTGTTCTCCGAGCGCAATTACATGCAGGCCTATCTGCGGGACATGTCGGCGCTGGGCTGTCACGCCGGGGTCGTCGGATATGGCGAGCACTACAACAACAGCTTTGTGAACCAGTCCATGACGTGTGTGGTATTTGAGTAAGGGAGGAGGCTTCGCTATGTTATTTGCAGGAAAAGACCGGAAGAATCCGGCGCAGGAGGAGAAGAGCCTTTACCCGATCATCCACGTGGCGGGCAGTCTGAGCGCCTATCAGAAGGAGCTGGTGCAGAAGGAGGTCGCCTCTCTTTCGGAGCTGGGCATGATCGGGAGCTCCTTCACCGGCGTGCTGAGCGAGGCGAACCATTTCCAGACAAAGCTCCAGGGGCTGGGGGATTCTTTTTCCAATATCAACCAGACGGCGGACCAGTTTTCCGAGGTGCGCGGTGAGATCACCCAGACGGTGGAGGAAGCCCAGGAGGAAATGGAGGAGCTGGCGCGGATCTCCGGGCAGGTGCAGCAGGGCTATGAGGAGATGGCCGGGACCTTCCAGCTGCTTCAGTCCGCCATCACGGGAATCCAGCGCTGCATGGACAAGATCGTGTCCATTGCGGACCAGACGAATATTCTGGCGATCAACGCCTCCATTGAGGCAGCCAGAGCCGGAGCGGAGGGGCGCGGCTTCGCGGTGGTGGCGGAGCAGGTGAAGGCGCTGGCGAGGGAGATCAAGCTCCTGGCCAACGATGTCAATACCGGCATCCAGAACGTGGAGAGCAGTGCGGGCCAGCTGAGCGGCAGCATCGAGTCCTCCCAGCAGATCATGGGACAGGGCGCTTCTATTGTGGAGAAGACCAGCGGGGGCTTCCACAGGATCATTGAGGCCGCCGAGGGCGCGGTCTCCGTGCAGACGGAGATCTCCGGGGTGATCGGGGTGTCTCAGCAGGAGCTTCAGGCAATCTGCCAGTTTTTCGATCAGATCAAGGACCAGTACCAGGAGGTCGTCAGGCATATTGACGCGGCCAGCCGCCTGGGCACCACCAAGAGCGCAATGTTTGAGGATATGGACAATATGATCTCCCAGCTCGCGCCGGTGGTCAACGATTTTGAGTCCGGCAGCTGAGAGAGTTCCACGATACGAAGGATGGCCTGGAGGCGCGGCGCCTCCGGGCCGCCTTTTTTGTGAAAGCCCGGGGCGGGGCGCGCCAGGTTTTGCCCGTTCTCCCAAAAAATTTGCAATTACTACTTTTCAAACGGGCGAAAATATATTAGAATAGAGGCCAGTGCGAAACTGAAAAATTCCAACCAGAGGAGAAAGTAGAGGAAACGCCTATGGAGGAACCGAAATTCAAGAGAGTCCTGCTGAAGATCAGCGGCGAGGCCCTGGCCGGGGAAAAGCACAGCGGCCTGGACTTCGGTGTGATTGGCAGCGTCTGCGACGTCATCAAGGAGGCCGTGGCCATGGGGGTCCAGGTGGGCGTCGTCGTGGGCGCCGGGAACTTCTGGCGGGGCGCCAAGGACGGCGGAGGCCGGATGGAGCGCACCCGCGCCGACCATATGGGGATGCTGGGTACCGTGATGAACTGCCTGGCCGTAGCCGACGTGCTGGAGCAGAAGGGCGTGGACGTGCGGGTGCAGACGGCCATCGAGATGCGCTCCATCGCCGAGCCCTACGTGCGCTCCCGGGCCATCCGCCATATGGAGAAGGGCCGGGTGGTCATCTTTGGCTGCGGCACCGGCAACCCCTTCTTCTCCACGGATACCGCCGCCGTGCTGCGGGCCGCGGAGATCGAGGCGGACGTGATCCTGCTGGCGAAGAATGTGGACGGCGTCTACAGCGCCGACCCGGTGAAGGACCCCACCGCCCGGAAGTACGACGCCATCTCCTACAGCGACGTGCTGGCCCAGCATCTGGCGGTGATGGATACCACCGCCACCAGCCTCTCCATGGACAACAATATCCCTGTGCTGCTGTTTGCCCTGAAGGACCCATACAACATCATCCGCGCGCTGAAAGGCGAGAAGATCGGAACGATTGTAAAGGAGGACATCACACAATGAAAAGCGAACTGAAAACCTATGAGGAAAGAATGAAGAAATCCGTAGCCTCTGTGGCGGCGGACTTTGCCGCCGTCCGCGCCGGCCGCGCCAACGCCGCCGTGCTGGACCGGATCATGGTGGACTACTACGGCACGCCCACGCCCATCCACCAGATTGCGTCCATCGGCTCCCCTGACCCCCGCACCCTGACCATCCAGCCCTGGGACGCCAGCGCGGTGAAGCTGATCTGCAAGGCCATCCAGGAGTCCGACCTGGGCATCAACCCCCAGAACGACGGGAAGGTCATCCGTCTGGCCTTCCCGCAGCTGACGGAGGAGCGCCGCAAGGAGCTGGTCAAGCAGATTGCCAAGTACGCCGAGGGCGGCAAGGTGGCCATCCGCAACATCCGCCGGGACGCGGTGGAGGACTTCAAGGCCCAGAAGAAGAACAGCGAGATCACAGAGGACGATATGAAGATCGCGGAGAAGGACATCCAGAAGCTCACCGACGACATGTGCAAGGAGGTCGATGAGCTGCTGGCGAAGAAGGAGAAGGAGCTGCTGGCAGTCTGAGGCGGCCGCCGCGCCGGAGCAAAATCTGATTTCTGAATGAGGGAGACATGAGGTTTGCTTTTCTGAAAAAAAGCGGCAATACAGCGGGGCAGGTGGATTTCGGCCGTCTGCCCCGCCATATCGCTATCATACTGGACGGCAACGGACGCTGGGCGAAAAAGCGGGGCCTGCCCCGCACCGCCGGACACAAGGTGGGCGCGGAGACCTTCCGCGCCATTGCCACCTACTGCCGGGACATCGGCATTGAGTACCTGACGGTCTACGCCTTCTCCACCGAGAACTGGAAGCGGCCCCAGGACGAGGTGGACACCATCATGTCCCTGCTGAAGCGCTATCTGCTGGAGGCCATCGACACCATGGAGCGGGACAATGTGCGCCTGCGGTTCATGGGGGACATGTCGCCCCTCAGCGATGAGCTGAAGGGGCTGGTGGACCGGTGCAACGCCATTTCCCAGCGCCTGGACGGATGCCTGTGCAGCATCTGCATCAACTACGGCGGCAGGGCGGAGCTGGTCCACGCCGCCCGGAGATTCGCGGAGGACTGCCGGAGCGGGCTTGCAAAGCCGGAGGACCTGACGGAGGAAACGCTGGGGAGCTACCTGTACTCCGCGGACATCCCCGACCCGGACCTGCTGATCCGCCCCGGCGGTGAGGTCCGGCAGAGCAATTTCCTGCTGTGGCAGTGCGCCTACAGCGAGTTCTATTTCACCAGCGTATTGTGGCCGGATTTTTCCAAGGAGGAGCTGCACCGGGCCATCGCGGCCTACCAGCGTCGCAGCCGCCGGTACGGCGGGCTGTAGGAGGTATATCATGAGATCGAGAATTTTGGTGGCGGCCATCGGCGTCCCCATTCTGCTGTATGTCGTGCTGTGGGGGCCGTCTCTGCTGATGCTGTTCGCACTGGCGCTGCTGGCGGGCATCGGAGGCGGGGAGCTGTACCACTGCGTCGGCGGGGAGCGGGACCCGTTCCTGGAGGTCGCAGCCGTGCTGATCCCCTGCTTCACGGTGGAATGGTTCTGCAACCGCCCGCAGTATGTGGGAATCTGGTTTATCATTTCCACGCTGGCGGTATTCACTTACGCCATCATCAAAGGGGGCGCGGTGCGCTTCCACCAGATCGCGGCGGTGCTGTTCGGCGGCATCGCCATCGGATACGCGTTTTCCGCGTTCCTGCGGATCTACGCCTCCGGTGTCAGCCGGGCGTATCTGCTGCTGCCCTTTATCCTCAGCTTCGCCTGTGATACGTTTGCATACTTCACCGGCCTCGCCATCGGCAGGCACAAGCTGGCCCCCAGGGTCAGTCCGAAAAAGACGGTGGAGGGCGCGGCCGGCGGACTGCTGGGCAACGTGCTGTGCGGACTGATTTTCGTCTTTGTCATGAAGCGCTGGTTTTACAGCGCCAGCGGCACGATCGGATATGGCAGCATGGCCGTCCTGGCGCTGTTCTGCGGCGTGGTGGCGCAGGTGGGGGATCTGAGCTTTTCCCTCATCAAGCGGGAGTTTGGCGTGAAGGATTATGGCAAGATTTTCCTGGCCCATGGCGGCGTACTGGACCGCTTCGACAGTGTGCTGTTCGTCGCCCCCACCCTGGCGGCGCTGATGGATACGATGCAGATCGGGTGGCGGTGTACGGCGGGGTGATGGATATGGAAATCAAAGAAGTCGAGCTGAGTGAGTACGTTGTCAAAGAGCTGATCGCGTTATCCGGGGATTGGGAGGCTGAGAACAGCAGCCACGGATATAGAAAGAACGCGTATGAGGACTTGAAAGGAAACAGGGTCTTTATTGCGGAAGAGAACAGCGAAATGATCGGGTATCTCTTCGGAAAGCTGGAGAAATCCAAACAGTCAAGGTCAGTTATGCCGGAGGACACCTGTTATTTTGAGGTGGAAGAACTTTATGTGAAGCCCGCCCGCCGCTCCCAGGGAGTTGGCTCCGCACTGTTCCGCTTTATGGAAGCGCAGGTCCGTCCGGAGGCGGAATATCTGATGCTTGGCACAGCTACAAAGGATTTTCGGGCAATCCTGCACTTCTACATTGACGAGCTGGGCATGGAATTCTGGAGCGCCAGACTTTTCAAAAAACTGTAACAAATCAGGTGAATATATGGCAAAAACGATCTCACTGTTAGGTTCCACTGGCTCCATTGGCCGTCAGACGCTGGACATCTGCCGGGAGCAGGGGATAAAAGCCGCCGCCCTGACGGCGCACAGCAATATCGGCCTGCTGGAGCGGCAGGCCAGGGAGTTCCGTCCTCAGCTGGTGGCGATGCACGATCTGGAGCCTGCCCTGGAGCTGGCGAAGCGGCTGGCGGGACTGGATATTGAGGTGGCCTACGGCCTGGACGGCCTGCGGCGGGCGGCGTCGCTGCGGTCCAGCGACACGGTGGTCACCGCCGTAGTCGGCATGGCGGGGCTTTGGCCCACCATGGCCGCCATTGAGGCGGGCAAGCGCATCGCCCTGGCGAACAAGGAAACCCTGGTCTGCGCCGGGGAGCTGGTGATGGAGGCGTCCCGGCAGTATGGGGCGGAGATCGTCCCGGTGGACAGCGAACACTCCGCCATCTTCCAGTGCCTCCAGGGGTCAAAGGACCACGGTGAGATCAAGCGGCTGATCCTGACCTGCTCCGGCGGGCCGTTTTTCGGCCTGAGCCGGGAGGAGATATCGAAAAAGACCAAGGCCGACGCTCTGTGCCATCCCAACTGGACCATGGGGGAGAAAATCACCATTGACTGCGCGTCGCTGATGAACAAGGGTCTGGAGTTTATCGAGGCCATGCGTCTGTTCCGGGTTAGGCCGGAGCAGGTCAGCGTGGTCATTCACCGCCAGAGCATCATCCATTCCATGGTGGAGTTTCGTGACGGCGCGGTTCTGGCCCAGATGGGTACGCCGGATATGCGCCTGCCCATCCGGTACGCGCTGACCTACCCCTACCGGGAGAAATCGGAGCTGCCCACGCTGGACCTGCTGAGCTGTCCGCCGCTGACCTTCGCCGCGCCGGACCTGGAGGCGTTCCCGTGTCTGAAAATGGCGATGGACTGCGCCCGGACTGGCGGGACCAGCTGCGCCGTGCTCAACGGAGCCAATGAGGCGGCGGTGGAGCTGTTCCGCAGGGAGCGGATCGCCTTCGGGCGGATTCCGGAGCTGGTCGCCAGGGCGCTGGACGCGATTCCGTCTTTCAGCAGCCCGTCCCTGGAGGAGATTCTGGAGGCGGACCGCCGGGCCAGGGAGTGTGTGGCGGAGGCTGTGCGGTGATGGACCTGGGGATGCCTGCGCTTATCGAGCTGCCGGAGCTTGCGGACTGCGCCGGATTGTGCCGGGAGCTGGGGCTGCAATTTGTGGAGCTGAACATGAACCTGCCCCAGTACCAGACGGGGCGGATGGAGCCCGCTGTGTTCCGGGAAGCCGCGGTGCAGTACGGCATTTATTACACGCTTCATCTGGACGAGAATCTGAACGCCGGAGACTTCAATCCACATGTTGCCGGGGCGTGGCTGCGCACAGCGGAGGAGGCTGTCGCGCTGGCGAAGGAGCTGCGTATCCCAGTGTTGAATATGCACATGTCCCGAGGCGTATACTTTACTATGCCGGAGAAAAAAGTGTTCCTGTTTGACGTTTACCGGGAGAAATATCTGGAAAGCATGATTACATTCAGAGACCGGTGTGAGGATGCGATTGATGGGGCGGACGTGAAAATCTGCGTTGAAAACAGCGATGGCTACACGGACTTCCAAATCCAGGCTCTGGACCTCCTGCTGGAAAGCCCGGCGTTCGCGCTGACCTATGATATCGGACATGACCACAGTATTGGCGGAAGAGACGGGCCGGTCATTCTGCGGCGCGAAGAGCGGCTGGCCCATTTCCACTTTCACGACGCCAGGGGCGGAGACTGCCATCTGCCTCTTGGCAGCGGCGAGGCTGATCTTCAGAAGTACTATCATCTCGCAAAGGCGCACCGGAGCCGGATTGTCCTGGAGACCAAGACAGTCCAGGGCCTCAGACAGTCCGTGGAATGGCTCCGTGCCAAGTTCCCCGTATTATGACGCCTGCGCCCGCAGAGCGCAAAACTACCCAACAAAGAGGTATCATCCATGTATATTATCCTTGCGATCCTGCTGTTTGGCATCCTGATCGCCGCCCACGAGTGGGGGCACTTTATCGCCGCGCGGCTGTGCGGCGTCACGGTCCATGAGTTCTCCATCGGCATGGGGCCGCTGATCTGGAAAAAAGATGGGAAAAAGGGAACCAAGTTTTCCCTCCGGGCCCTGCCAATCGGGGGCTTCTGCTCCCTGGAGGGGGAGGAGGAGGAATCCGACGACCCGCACAGCCTCAGCAACCAGGGCTTCTGGAAAAAGGTCCTGGTCTTTGCCGCAGGCGCTGTGATGAACCTGCTGGTGGGGATGCTGATTATCCTGCTCCTCAATTTCCAGGCAACAGGATTCTATGTCCCTGCCGCGGCCGGATGCGCCCCGGAGTTCGAGACGGTCAACGGCGGCGCGCTGCTGGAGGGGGATATCTTCTACTCAATTAACGGCTCTCGGGTCTATACGCCCAGCGACATCGACCTGCTCATCATGGTGGCCAACGGCCAGCCCATTGATCTGGTGGTTCTGCGGGATGGGGAAAGGGTGCGGTTCGACAACCTGGCGGTTGGAACCTTCAGCGACAGCGATGGAAACCCCTACCAGGGCTACGGCTTCTACCGCACCGCCATCGTCAGGGAGGCCACCCTGGGCACGCGGCTGCAATATACATGGTATAACACTGTCGATTTTGTCCGGACGGTCTGGTTCAGCCTGCAAATGCTGGTCAACGGCAGCGCGGGGGTGTCGGATCTCAACGGACCGGTAGGCATCGTCTCCACGATCAACGACGTGGGCAACCAAAGCGCCAGCGTGGCGGACGCCCTGATGAACATTGTCTATTTCGGCGCGTTCATCTCCGTCAACCTGTCAGTGATGAACCTGCTGCCCATCCCCGCGCTGGACGGCGGACACATCCTGTTCCTTGTGGTGTCTACGGTATCCGAGAAGCTATTCCGGAGGAAGATCCCCATGAAGTACGAGGCGGCGATCAATATGGTGTTCCTGGCGCTGCTGATGGGGCTGATGCTGTTCGTGACCTTCAACGACGTGATGAGGCTGGTGGGAGGAGGAACGGCGGCATGACGAAGCGGATTACCGTTGGCGGCGTTCCCATAGGCGGCGGCGCGCCTGTCTCCATACAGTCCATGTGCAATACCAAGACCCACGACGTCTCCGCCACGGTGGACCAGATCCACCGCCTGGAGGCGGCGGGGTGCGAGATCGTCCGCGTTGCCGTGCCGGACATGGCGGCGGCCCGGGCCGTCGGGACCATCAGGAGCCGCATCCATATTCCGCTGGTGGCGGATATCCATTTTGACTACAAGCTGGCCCTGGAGTGCGCCGCCCAGGGGATTGACAAGATCCGCATCAACCCCGGCAACATCGGCGGGGAGGACCGGGTGAAGGCGGTGGCGGACGCCTGTCGGGCGGGACGGATTCCCATTCGCATCGGCGTGAACGGCGGCTCGCTGGAAAAGGAACTGCTGGAGAAGTATGGCGGCGTGACGCCAGAGGCCCTGGCGGAGAGCGCGCTGGGCCACGCGGCCCTGTTGGAGAGGTTTGGCTTCACCGACATCTGCATTTCGGTGAAGTGCTCCTCCGTGCCAGTGACCATCGGCGCCTACCGGCTGCTCAGCGCGAGGCGCCCCTACCCGCTGCATCTGGGCGTCACCGAGGCGGGTACGCCTGATATGGGGATGGTCAAATCCGCTATGGGCATCGGCGGGCTGCTGTGCCTGGGCATCGGGGACACCCTGCGGGTGACGCTCACCGCCGACCCGGTGGAGGAAATTCATGCCGCTAAAAAAATTCTTCTTGCCGCCGGGCTGCGGCAGGAGGGGCCCAATATCATCGCCTGTCCCACCTGCGGGCGGACCAATATTGACCTGATCCCCATAGCCCGGGAGGTGGAACGCCGTCTGGCTGGCTGTACCAAGCCTATCACGGTGGCGGTCATGGGCTGCGCGGTGAACGGCCCCGGCGAGGCGTCCGCCGCAGATGTTGGTATCGCAGGCGGGAACGGGGAGGGGCTTCTGTTCCGCAAGGGGGAAATCCTCCGGAAGGTGCCCCAGGACAAGCTGATTGACGCGCTGATGGAGGAGATTGCCAGACTGCCTGTGGATACAGCTTCCTAGAAAGTTTTTTCAAAATCCGGGGAACAATTTACATAGCCGTCCGTCTAACAGTGCAGTCCGGTTAGCGGACAGATGAAAAAATACCTGGAGGTACACATGAAAAAACTACTGAGCGCATTCCTGAGCATGACATTGATCCTTGCCCTTGCCGCCTGCGGCGGCGACGGCGGCGGGAGCGGGGCCCCCGCCGGTAAAGAGGCTCCCGACCTGAACCAGTTCTATGAGGACTTCATGGCGTCCCTGGGAGAGGACAACCAGCCCGCCATGATGGACGTGGAGGCGGACTTCATCCCGCAGGTCTATCCCGGACTGGAGGACTATGAGCTGAAGCAGTCCGTGCTGAAGACGCCCATGATCTCCTCCGTGGCCTTTGAGATCGCCCTGGTGGAGCTGGCGGACGCGTCCAAGGCCCAGGAGGTGGCGGACATCTTCCAAGCCCGCATCGACTATCAGGTGGAGACAGGCGCCTACTATCCCGCGACCGTGGAGAGCTGGGAGAAGGCCCAGGTCATCACGCAGGGCAGCGTGGTTGCGCTGATCTGCGCCGGGAGCGAGCAGGACCAGGCTGTGGAGGCGTTCAACAAGCTGTTTGCTTGACAATTCGGGGGCATACATGTGACGCTGCATGTATGCCCCTTTTCACAGGAGAGAAATCATCATGATCTTTTCCAGCCTGCCCTTTCTGTTTTTCTATCTCATGGCCGTGCTGGCTGTGTACAAGCTGTCGCCGCTGAAGCTGCGGAATCTGATTCTGCTTCTGGTGAGCCTCTTTTTCTACGGCTGGGGTGAGCCGGTATATATCCTTATCATGCTGCTGTCCATCGCGGTGGATTACATCCACGGGATGCTGGTGGAACGGTGGCGGGCGGACAGCCGGAAGGCCCGGCGGGCGGTGGCGTCGTCGGTAATCTTCAATCTGGCCATCCTGGTATTCTTCAAGTACTGGGACTTTCTGGCGGGGAGCATCAACGCCCTGACGGGACTGTCTCTGCCGATGCTGGGGCTGCCGCTGCCCATCGGCATCAGCTTCTACACCTTCCAGACCATGAGCTACACCATCGACGTCTACCGCAGAGACGCGCCGGTTCAGCGGAACGTGGTCACCTTCGGCGCGTACGTCACGCTGTTCCCGCAGCTGATTGCCGGCCCCATCGTCCGGTATAAATCCGTAGCGGAGCAGCTGGAGGGCCGCCGGGAGGGCCTGGAGAAATTCGTCTCGGGTATCCAGCGGTTCACGGTGGGACTGGCAAAGAAGGTGCTGCTGGCCAACGCCATTGGGCAGCTGTGGAACCAGTCCCTGGCGTCGCAGAGCCTGACCGCTGCCGGGGCGTGGCTGGGACTGGCGGCCTTCGCCTTCCAGCTCTACTTTGACTTCTCCGGTTACAGCGATATGGCGATTGGCCTGGGGCGGATGCTGGGATTTGAGTTCCTGGAGAACTTCAACTATCCCTATATTTCAAAGTCCGTCGTGGAATTCTGGAAGCGGTGGCACATCTCCCTGACCACTTGGTTCCGGGAGTATGTCTATTTCCCTCTGGGCGGCAATCGAGTCCCGAAATGGAAATGGATACGCAACATCCTGACCGTCTGGCTCCTTACTGGAATCTGGCACGGGGCGGGGTGGAATTTCCTGCTGTGGGGACTGTACTACGGGGTGTGGATGCTTGCGGAGCGGCTGTTTTTAGGCAGGTGGCTGGAAAGGCTGCCCGGTGCGGTGCGGCATGTCTACACGCTGGCGGTCGTCCTGATTGGCTGGGCGCTGTTCGCCGTGGAGGACATGGCGCGGCTGGGAAGCTATTTCCGCTCAATGTCTGGCGGCGGGGGGCTTTACAGTCCGGCGGACGGCTACCGGCTGTGGAGCTACCTGCCTATGCTGGTGATTCTGACTGTGGGCTCCACGCCGCTCATGCGCAGCCTGTGGGGCAGACTGGGAGAGAAGGTCCGGTCGGTATTAACGCCGCTGCTGGTGCTGGGAGCGCTGGTTTTTTGCACCGCGTCCCTGGTAGACGCGGGGTATAATCCGTTTTTGTATTTCCGGTTCTGAGAAAGGGGGAAGAAGATCATGACGAAAGCATCACAACGAATCACGGCGGTCATTTTCTGCGTGTTCCTGGCGGGCTTCGGCCTACTGCACATCATCCTGCCGGACCGGACCTTCTCCCCGGTGGAGAACCGGAATCTGAGCCAGATGCCGGAGTTCTCCTGGGCGTCCCTGGCGGACGGCAGCTATACCGCCGGTCTGGAGAAATATCTGGAGGACCAGTTCCCCCTGCGGGACGGTTGGATGGGACTGAAAGCCCGGTACGAGTACCTGTTGGGCAAGCGGGAGTTCCACGGCGTGTTCATCAGCGGGGACACCCTTCTGCATCAGATTGAGGACGCCAGCCGCGCGGAGCAGAACGCCGGATACCTCCGCGCGCTGACGGAGCTGACGGACATCCCGGTGTATGCCGGCCTCATCCCCACGGCGGCGGAGGTCTGGAAGGACAAGCTGCCTGCCGGAGCGGAGCGCTTCGATCAGGCGGCTTATCTGAAGCAGGTCCGGGCGGGCGTTCCGGACGCCGTATGGGTGGATATTTCCGGCGCGCTGATCGCCCATAAGGACGAGCCGGTTTTCTACCGCACCGACCACCACTGGACCAGCCTGGGAGCGTATTATGGTTACGCCGCGCTGCTGTCCGCTATGGGGGAAACTCCCGCGCCGCTGGGGGATGCGGAGACCGTGTCAGAGGACTTTTACGGCACGCTCTATTCCACCTCCGGCCTCCACTGGCTGGAGCCGGATACCATCGAGCGGTACGTCTCCGGCGAAAGCGTCACGGTAGAGAACTTCGAAAAAGGCGAGACCCACGGACTGTATGTGGACAGCTTTCTGGAGGAGAAGGACAAATACGCCTCCTTCCTGGGCGGCAACACGCCGCTGTATATCGTCCGGAACCCGGACGCCGCCGCGGACAGGAAACTCCTGGTGGTCCGGGACAGCTACAGCGACAGCCTGGCCCCGTTCCTGAGCCAGTACTTTTCCGAAATTCACCTGCTGGATCTGCGGTACTACCGGACATCGGTCGCGCAGTACGCCCAGGAGAACGGCGTGGACCAGATCTTCGTCTGCTACAGCGTGGAGAACTTCGTGAAGGACCAGGACGCCGTTTTCATGGCGCGGTAGGTGGCCAAAAGTGTCCTTATGCTGCGCTCCCCCACGTGATCGAACCTAAATATCCGGCGGCGGCGGACCGCTATGTTAACCTGGGCCAGTTCTATGACATCGCTGCCGCCAAGGAGTCCCGGGCGGAAATCATCCGGCACAGCCAGGATGTTTCTGCCGCCTACCAGCGGGCCTATCAGGCCCTGGGCGCGGCGCGGCAGATGGCGGACAGTTCCGCCGCCCTGGTCCTGGAGGGACTGGATGCCGGGAAGCTCCTGCGGCGCACGGACGGCATCATCGGCCGGGAGCTGCGGGGCAGGGGGAGCGGCGGCAGGACCGACTACCGCTTTCTGGGCAGCGTAACCTGCATGGGGCCCATCTGGCGGTTTGACACAGTGGAGACTCTGTGTCCCAAGGTCTATCAGCTCTATGACACCTATGGCTTGGCCGCGCCTATGCTGGAGCGCCTGCGGGCTGCGGCTGCGGCGCGGGGGTTCCGCGTGACCGTCTGCCCCGACCCGGACCACATCGACCGGGTCCAGCACCTGCTGGTGCCTGAGCTGGGGCTGGCCTTCGTCACCAGCCGGGAGGGCATGGCCTACACTGGCTCCGCCTACCGCAGGGTGCGGCTGGACGCGATGGTGGATTCTGCCCACTACAAGCGCTACAAGGCACGGCTGAAGTTCTCCGCCAGGGTTGAGCACGCCCTGCGGCAGGAGGGCCTGGAGGCCCTGCGGGACGCGAAGGCCGCCCACGACAGGCTGGAGGCGGTTTATCAGCCCCATGTGGATTTCGCCGGTGTGGACCAGTGCGTCCAGATGGAGCTGAAGCGGATAGAGAGTTACCTGTAAGGGGCGTCAGAGGCGTGGGCGGGCGTGGGAGCCCGCCCACGCACTTTTTTGCTTTTCAGAGACAATAAACCACCAGCTATACTGGAGGAATAAAGAGCTTATAGGAATCAATAACCTCCCATGATGGAATAGTGAAGATCTGCCAACCGCACTACATCAAAGGGAGGTGTCATCAAGAAACGCCAGGACCCCGCAGCTGTCAAATTCGGAATGGCTGGAAATGCAAGATGTCCCGATGTCGTCAATGAACCGCAAAGTTCCCATACTGCCCGGTTCCACCGGGCAGGGGCCATTTTTCATCTCTCTGAATTTGATCCAGCTGCCTTTCGGGAACTGCTCCCGGAGGAAGTCCAGCCATTCTTTTGGTATCTGATTCATTTACATTCCTCCCATCGTCATGCCCGGTTCCTCCGGCCCGGTGATATTCTCACGTACTCACCGATGACGTTCAGCGCGGAATAGTAGCTGCCGCACTTGCCGCCCATGATCCGCTCCTGCATCTCTTTCGCCTGCTCGTCCAGCCCGTTCTGCCGCAGGGTGCGGGCAGCTATGCCGATCAGGCTGGAGATGTTGCCGTCCTCACCGATGAGTCGGCAGTCCGGCTTCTGCAGCTTCTGCGGCCCCTGCTCCTGAACGAACCCACCCAGCCGGTTGGGTACATAATCACTGAGCCACGTCCCGTCAAACTGCCCGTGGGTCTGCAGCCGCCATACGGCGAGCCGCCCCATATCCAGCTCCGCCCCCTCGAAGGGGAACAGCAGATTGGTCAGGCCGTCGTGTTCAAAGGCGGACATGTTTTCCAGCCGGGAGAGCGTGACCTGAGCTTTTTCATCCTGCCAGACGGTGAAGGGTGCGTGCCCGTGATGAGTTCCTGCCACTGCTGGAACTCATCACGGGCAACGGGACTTCGGAACAGGTCGTTCATCAGCACATCCCCCCATCTCCATGCCCTTGTCAGGCTCCGCCTGCGCCATCGCCAGCCGCTGCTGGTTCAGGTCGTAGCAGTAGATGTAGCTGTAATCGCTCCGGTCGTACATCACAGACAGAATCGGTAATCCTCCGTATCGGCTACAAAGCCGATACGATCCTGCCCAACCTCGCCCTCCGGATACCCGTAACACCACCGGCACATGGCGGCCTCACTTTGCAGCGGGCCCCGGACCCGCAGCTCATCCACGAACTCCTGAAGCGCCGCCTTGAATTCCGGCGTGTTGAACTGGTCGTCGTTGTGAGGCCACCAGGAGTGATGGAATCTGCCATCTCTGAAATAAAACCGCATGTGTCCGATCGTCGCAGTGGCTACATCCTGCTCCGGGTCCGGGTGGGAATAGAACAGCCCCGCTTCCTCGTAAGAAGCGGGGCGCAGAATAAATTTGAGGGGATCGCTGGGACACTCCAGATGGTTTATCTCGCAGAAACCCGCCAGATCCAGCAGTTCCTCATGCAGAGAGAAATGACCGTTGATCCGGCGGGTCAGGGTGTTCTTGCGCTTCGGAGAAACCGGGGAGAGAACGGTGCCAACACGGAGCCATGGCATTTTGTTCTCCAGCGTGGCGGGCTTGTCCGGCTCGCGGTCTGTGCCGGTCAGGTCATAACAATACCACCCCTCCGGGACCACCGCTCTTTGGATCTGTTTGTCCGTGTAGAGTACCGGCTTCCCGAACAGCTCCGTGCTTTGGAATTGGTCCGTGTAAATGTTGATACGCAATGGGTCCACATCCTTTCTTCATTTGGTAACCACAACATATACCACATATTCCACAGAAAAGCTGCTGGATTTTTATAGCATCTGCATCCCCTGCTCCCGCTGGTACTGCTCCGCGGGATCATCCCGCATCAGATCCTCCAGCGGCAGTGTACCGCGGTATGCCACGTAGCCACACTCGTTGAACTGCCCGCCCTCCTGCCGGACGTGCTGCTCACCATAGGGGCGGTAGTCGTAGAAGCCCTCCAAGTTTGCGTCATAGTCGAAGTGGCCGGACTCTCGGATCATGTACCTGCCGTATTCCTCCGTGGGCATTGACCCGCCGTTGATGTTCATGCAGTGGTCCCGCCCAACCCGGTCCAGGTCAGAGAAGTCCGTGATGACGGTGGCCTGCTGGCAGCAGAAGGTCAGGCCGATAAAGTCCTTGATGCCGCTGAGGTCCAGCTTGTAGGCCATGGTCAGGAACTGGCTGTCTTCGCTCTCGCAGAATCTGTCCAGCTGTTTCGCCAGATAGTCCAGCTCGTCCACATTGACCTCCGAGCCTTCCAGCCGCTCCAGCGTGTGGTCATATTCATTGTCAGGGATAGGGAAGGGGATTGTTGCAGCGCCAAATTCCGGATGGGCTGCGGAAGTCACGACTGCTTTCATCATCATGCACCCGCCCTCCCCAGCCGGATAACCTCCGGACCATACCGGGCGATGAGGACAGCGCCGAGGACCAGCAGCAGCGCCCGTTTCTTCAGCCCGATGTGCTGCCAGACAGAGGCGGTTTCGGCAACCAGATCTCCCATTGTCACCGCCCCGGTCTCCAGCCGTTCGGCAAGGTACGGGTATGTGCGTATCTGAGGAACCTCTGAAAAAAGCCCATATCAAAAGGCATGAAGGCAAAGGGCGAAGAAGCAGGCCGGAATTCAGCCAATTTCTTCGCCCTAACGCTGGCTT
>JAAWQM010000106.1 GCA_022800525.1 Oscillospiraceae bacterium | reverse complement strand
GAGGACGAGCCGGAGGCCCGGGCCATGCTGCCCTCCACCATCCCCTGGAAGCTGCTGCAGGGCATCGCCCTGGTGCAGCTCTACCTGGAGGACCGCTGGGTGGAGCCGCCCCGTCTGGACCGCCTGCCGTTCAGTCTGTTGTACCACCAGACCATGTCCACCCTGGCATCCTGCGGGGAGCTGTCGCCCCGTGCGCTGGCGGACCGGGTGCTGCGGCTGCGTTACTTCCACCGGATCTCCCAGGAGGACTACAAGGTCCTGCTCCGCCACCTTGTAGACACAAACCACATTCAGCGGACGGAGCAGGGCGGCCTGATTGTCGGGCTGGCCGGGGAGCGGGTGGTCAATTCCTACCGCTTCTACGGCGTGTTTCAGGAAAATGAGGAGTATACCGTCCGCAGTGAGTCTCAGGAGCTGGGCACCGTGGTCCTGCCGCCTCCGGTGGGGGAGAAGCTGGCAATTGCGGGGCATGTCTGGGTGGTGCTGGATGTGGACCGCAAGCGGCATTTGGTGTACTGTGAGCAGGTCAAGGGGAATATCCCGGCTTATTTCGGGCTGTGCCCCGGCGACCTGCATACCAGGATTCTGCAAAGGATGCGTCAGGTCCTCCGGGAGGACAGGCAGTACCCCTATCTGATGAAAAATGCGGCCGCCCGCCTGGAGAGCGCCCGGTTTACGGCTAGCCATTCCGAAACCGGAAAAAAGCCGCTGATTAACCTGGGGGGCAGCATGTGGTGCCTGCTGCCCTGGGTGGGGACCTACGCGTTCCTGGCTATGGAGCGGTTTTTGAAGATCAAATGCGGGGAGCGTCTGGGCCTGCGGAACCTGGACCCCGCCCGGCCTTACTATATGCAGTTCACCATGAAAGCGGATGAGCGGACCTTTTACAAGGTGGTTTCCGAAGAGATCAGCAAGCCGATTGACCCTTTGGAGCTGGTGGGACCCAAGGAGCTGCCGCTTTTTGACAAGTATGACGAATTCCTCCCGGACGAGCTGGTCAGGAAGGGGTTCGCTTACGGCGTGCTGGACCTGGACGGGCTTCGGGAGACAATCCTGAGCTGGGACAACCAGTAGGGGAAATGCCGGTTGGATTGCTCCAACCGGCATTTCTTATGGCTTCAGGACCAGCGCATGTTGGGCTTCGCCCAAACCCACCAGAGGCTTTGCCTCTGGACTCCACCACCCTTTAAAAAGGGTGGACCCAAACTTTATTTTTGACGGGGTCAGCTCTTTTTCTCCTTGGACAGCTCCTCCAGTCCCTGCCCCTTCAGGGCCCGCTCCAGCAGCTCGGGCAGCTGCTCCGGGGCGCAGGCGAAGCAGGGAATGTCCATTCCCGCAACGCGCTGGGCGGTCTGGGCGTCGTAGTAGGGCTTCCCCCCGTCGGCGATTGCCAGCAGGACCACCACCATTACGCCGGAGGATTTCAGTTCCTCCAGCCGCCGGAGAAGTCCCGCCCGATTGCTCCCCTCATCCAGATCGGAGATGAGGAAAAACAGGGTTTTTGCCGGCGTCTCCACCAGCTCCTGGCAGTAGGCGATGGACTTGGCGATATCTGTCCCGCCGCCCATCTGGAACCCGAACAGCAGGTCCACCGGGTCCTCGCACAGCGGCGTCAGGTCCATGATCTGGGTGTCGAACGCCACCACGCTGGTGCGCACAGCGGACATGGACGCCAGGATGCAGGCCATGACGGAAGCGTACAGAATTGACGGCCCCATGGACCCGCTCTGGTCAATATCCAGGATTACATGCCAGCGGTTGACCCGGCTGGAGCGGTCGAAAAACCAGACCCGCTCCGGCACGATTGTCCCCAGCTCCTGGTTATAATTGCGCAGATTACGCCGGATGGTATATGGAAAATCAATTGCTGGGGCCGACGGCAGCGGGGAGTGGGCCCGGCGGTTCAGGGCGGCGGTCACGGCCCGGCGGACGTCGCTCTCCAGCATCTGGTTGATGGCTTCCACGATCCTCCGGATGAATTTCCGGGCGGACTCCTTGGACCTCTTGGGAATCTGGTCCTTGAGCATCAGCAGCGTGGAGGCCATGTTCAGGTCCGGCTCCAGGTCCTCCAGGAGCTCGGGCTCCAGAAGGAGCTGTTTAAGGCCCTTGCGCTCAATGGCGTCGTTCTGCACCACGGCCACGATCTCCGGGTCAAAGAGGCTCCGCAGGTCCCCCAGCCATTTGGAGATCTGGGGAGACGAGGGACCGCGGCCCGCGCCGCCCGCGCCGTCAAAGCTCTCGCCGGGACCGCCGTAAATGGATGCCAGGGCGCTGTCCATGAGCAGGTCCTCCTGGGAGAGGGACCCGCCGCCCATGCCGGCGAAGGACTCCTCCGTCTCTGAGCCGAGGATGAGCCGCCATCGCTTCAACTGTTCTGTCATGGTTTCCCTTCCCCCTTAGATATCGTCAAAATCGAATTCATCCAGACTGCTGAGGACCTCCTGCTCGGCGCTGGTGAGATCGTTCATCAGGGCCTCCGCCGCCTGCTGGACATTGACGCCCCAGATTTCCCCCAGGTTCTCCGCGATGTCGTTCTTCTCCGACGGAGAGAAGTTTGCGAAGGCCCTCCGCAGGAACACCAGCGCCCGTCGGAAGCTCTCCTCGTCCAGCTCCTGCAAATACTCGTCCAGACGCCTCCAGAGGCCCAGGCGGGCAATGAGGGCGTACCGGTTCTTGCCCGCAAGGCCCTCGAACCATCCGGCCCCCAGATCGGCGGGGACGCCGGGGGACAGCCGCCGGGAGACCTCACGGGCCAGCAGATTCTCGTCCGCCGCCCCCCGCTCCAGCAGGGCCGCCATGGCGAAGCCGGAGCATCGGGTGTTCAGATCGTCCCGGTCGGACACCCGCTCCAGCAGGGAGAGCCAGCTTCCCTCATCCAGGAAGTCGTGGTTCAGCTGCAAAGCGTTCAGACTGTCGATGGCCTGTGTGACAGCGGGTGCGGCCTGGGCGTCGCAGACACAGGCGTCCTCCAGCGTCAGGCAGGCCCGCAGGTAAAGCTGCTCCAGCAGCGGGACTACCGGCGCAGCGTCGAACTGCCGCAGGCTGCCGTAGCGTATAACAAGGCTCAGCTGCTCCGCCGTGGCGGCGACCTCCGTCAGGGCCGCCGCATCAACGCTCAGACCCTGCAGCACGGATAAGGCGTGCTTCGCTGCCTCCGGCATCCCGCAGAGAAAGGCGTCGGAGAAGATGGCGGCGGCCTGGGCGATGGAGGAGCTGGCCCCGGCCCGCTCCTTGAGGGCGAAAGCCGCCGCTCCCTCAATAGTATCCCCCAGCAGGGAGGACTCCACCACCTCAATCTCCGCCTCCGGAGTCCAGCGCATCTCCCAGTACTCCCCCCAGTTGGCCTCTCTCTGCCGGGAGGGCAGGCGCCTGGCGAATTGGATATTCAGAACCCGCAGCCGGTGGAGGAAGAAGGAGCGGCGCAGATCGCCCAGGGCGGCGTCCCTGCTCTTGACGGTCAGCTTCTCCCGCAGATCCAGGTCGAGCCGCTGGAGCTCCGGCGAACGGAATTTATCCAGCCGCAGGGCCTTGAGCTGCCGGTAAAAATCCTCCTGAACGGAGGTGCGGCTGACGCCCTCCGGCAGAAAGCCGATTTTCTTTCCGATCTCCGTGTCCGCCGCCGCCAGGGACAGCTCTGAAAACCGTCCGTGGCCCATGGTGGCCACCGCCGCGTCCCGCAGGTCCTGGAGTGTGGGATAGCGGCTCCCCCGCATGGCGCGCAGGACCTCCGCAAGGCGCGCTGCCTCGATGACCTCGGCGGAGCTGACCAGATTTCCGGTCCCCCGGTGGGCGGCGGCAAGACGGGTGAGGTACAAACAGGGCGCCTCCCCGATCCCCTTGCCGCCGTTCATCGCGTCCCAGAGAATCTCGAAGTAGGCCGGCGCCCGGTTCCCCGCGCCGTAGCCCGACCGGGAGGACAGGCGGAAATAGGAGTAGGGCATCAGCGTGGCGGCGCTGTCCAGCCGGGGGAGGGATTCCATCTCGCTGTCTGTCATCGGCTGGCAGGTCTCAAGCCCCTGGACATGGAAGGCCCCGCAGACGCAGAAAATCCGCTCCGCCGGGACGCCGCTGTCTATGGCGTCCTGAATGACCCGCTTCATGTAGGCCTCCCGGACCAGATTCTCCGCTGTCCGGGCGATGTTGTCCTGCGCCGCCTCCCGGAGCTGAATACCAAACGTATTGCAGGCGGCCCGGTATTCCTCCGGGGCCTCAAGCTGCTCGAAGGTCCGCTCCCAGAAGGTGTCGTGGTCCTCGCCGGTCAGGGACTCCAGCCTGTGGTAAATGGCTTCTGTGGTGAGGGCCGGGTCCTTCCCGGGAAGCGGGCCGCCGGAGGCGGCCTCCGGGACATCCTCCCCACGCTCCTCCCCGTCCTCCTCCGCCAGGGCCCGCTCCTCAGCGGCGGCCTGGAGAGCCAGGAATACCGGCGAGGGCAGGTCCATGAACCGGCATTCCACACCGTGCGCATGAGCCCAGAGAATCGCCTGGATCTCCGGGGAGTAGACGGCAAAGGGATAGAGAATCGTCCGCACCGGCGGAGTGATGGTGTAGGCCATAATGGCGGCGGGGAACTGGGTGTCGGGGTGGCAGAGCCAGTGCGTCTGACCGTTCAGATCGCTGGGACCCTCCACCAGCACCAGCCGGGGCTGCGCCTCATCCAGGGCCCGCCGCAGGTGGTACGCCGCTCCCGGCGAGAGATGGCGCACCCCGAACAATACCGGTCCGCCCATCAGCCGTTGAGCTCCCGGCAGGCGCGGTAGAGAGGAAGCCACGCGCTGCCCCGCTTCTTCATCACGTTCTCCAGGTATTCCTTCCAGGCGAGCTTGTCCTTGTCCTCATCCTTGACCACCGCGCCCTGGAGGGCGGCGGCGAGGTCCGCATCGGAGACACGCCCGTCCCCGAAGCTCCCCGCCAGGGCCATGGAGTTGGCCAGCAGGGAGATGGCCTCGGCGGTGGAGAGAACCCCGGAGGTGGCCTTGAGCTTCTGCTTGCCGTCCAGGGTGGCCCCGCCGCGCAGCTCCCGGAAGATGGTGACCACCTTCTCCACCACGTCCCCGTCGGGCTGGCGGGCGCTCAGGTCCAGGCCGGCGGAGAGCTGGGCAACCCGGGTGGAGACGATCTCCATTTCCGTCGCCATGTCTGAGGGCGCTGGCAGAACCACGATGTTGAACCGGCGCTTGAGGGCGGCGGACATGTCGTTGACGCCCTTGTCCCGGGTGTTGGCGGTGGCGATGACAGAGAAGCCCTTCCGGGCCGGGACCTCCAGGCCCAGCTCCGGGACGCTCAGGCGCTTTTCAGAGAGAATCGAGATCAGCGCGTCCTGGACCTCGCTGGCGCACCGGGATATCTCCTCCACGCGGGCGATGGACCCGGTCTCCATGGCCCGGTAGACCGGGCTTTTGACCATGGCCTCCGGGCAGGGACCCTTGGCAATGAGCATGGCGTAGTTCCAGGAGTAGCGGATCTGCTCCTCCGTGGTGCCCGCCGTGCCCTGGACGACCTTGGTGGAATCGCCGTTGACGGCGGCGGACAGGTGCTCGCTGAGCCAGGACTTGGCGGTGCCGGGCTCGCCGATGAGGAGAAGGGCGCGGTCCGTCACCAGGGTGGCGATGGCGATTTCCACCAGACGGCGGCTGCCCATGTATTTCGGCGTGATCTCCACCCCCTTGACGGAGATCCCGCCGGTGAGATAGGCCAGCGCTGACCTGGGGGACATCCGCCAGCCGGTGGGGACAGGGTCGGTCTCGGCGGAGATGAGGGCGTCGAGCTCCCGCTGGTATAGCTCCTCCGCAGGGAGGCGCTGGACGTTCTGGTTGGACATGTCTGAAATTCCTCCTGTGGTATGATTTCCGAAGGTAAGATTCGGAATCATTCATTTCAATTCAAGCCGCTTTACGGTTGCCGCTGTACGCAGCGGCAACCGTAAAGCACGGCATATACTACTTCCTGATTGCGCCGGGCTGGGTTCTGAGGGCGTCGATCATCTGCTGCACCCGCTCCTTTACATCGCAGAGTGGCTGTAGGCTGCTCATGTCATCTCATCTCCCACCAATCGTTCCACTCCGGGAAGGGGCGGCCGGCCCGCAGGAGCTGGATGGTGCAGGGGATGGCCTTCTTCGCCAGCTCCTGCTCCGGCTTGCGGACGCAGAGACCGATGTCGATTTCCTCCAGAAGCTGCGCGGTCTCCTCCCCCGGCAGGATCTTCGACGCCTCCGAGAGGAGCTGCCAGATATAATAGGCGTAATGCCGTCCGGGACGCTTGGCCATGGCCTTCCCCAGGACGCCGCTGGGGCTGCCGCCCATCATCAGCAGATAGCGGCTGTAGCTGTTCCAGCTCCCCGTCTCCGCCATGCGCCGGCGGAGGTAGGGGATGAGCCAGGCGCGCTGCTCCGGGTCTGTGGGGTTGACAAGCTCCACCAGCGTTTTGTCAAACCCGTCCACCTCTTCCGCGCCGGCAAAGGGGCAGTAATGCCCCAGGTCGGGCTTGCAGACTGCGTGGAGCATCCGCTCCACCCACCGGGGATCCAAAGGCTCCGCTGTGGCCTGCCCAAATACCAGCACATGACAGCGCCGGTTATGATGCCAATATACGTCGCCCAATGCCCGCAGCAGGACGTTGTTCAGCGTCTCCCCGCGCATCTTGAGCGCCTTGTCCGGCGAGGGAGCCTCCGTCAGGAGATAGGGGCTGTACTTCTCATAGACATCCGCCGCAGGCAGGGAGAGCAGCGCGGCCTGGAAGCTGGTGCGCAGATACCGGGTCATCTCCGGCCAGCGGTCAAATTGAGTCAGGCAGTAGTCCCGCAGAGGACCGGGGCCGGTTTTCTGCATGATCTCCCGCAGGGTGTCCGTCAGCCGTACCCCCGCGAAGACGGGCTTGCCGTCCTCGGTTTTGAGCCTGTCGATGCCCTCCATATGGCTGTCCGCCCACCGCCAGAATTGCAGCATGGCCGGAGAGTCCTTTTTCCCGATGGCGCTGCACCAGACCACAAAGCCGTCGCGCTCCTTCGCCGGAACGACGCCGCTGGAGAGCATCTTCTCCACCCGCGCCCACAGTCCGGCGGCCACCAGCTCCGCAGCCCAGTCCGTATTGGTATCCCGCAGGAATTTTACGGATTCGCTGTGGGTTCGCAGCTCAGTGGACCAGAATTTCCGGATCTCTTCGCCGTCCAGCTTCGCCAGGGATTCCAGCACGGCATCCCGGTTCCTGCCGCGCTCGGTTTTGACCAGCTCCAGCAGCATCCCGGCGTTGGCCTGATCCTCGCCCAGAGCCAGCAGCACCGCCGTGCGCACATCCTTTTCAGCGTCCCGCAGGGTCTCCCGGAGCCATTCCGTGGCATTCGGACCCTCCACCGCGGCCAGGACCTCCACCCGGCGGGCCATTTCCTTCTTCCCGGCGGGGTCAAAATCCTTCTTCAGAACAGGCGTCACGACATTGCCCAGGCTCTTGAGAATCTTCGCGCTGAGCTCGGCGATTTCGCCGTAGCTGTCCCCCAGCCCTGCCGCCACTGCGGGCAGGACCCGGAAGTCGGTAAAAAATTCCGGGTGCTCCTCCCACGCCGACTGGATAATCTCCATCCGCCCGCCGCCGGTGGTGGTCAGGGCGTTCAGCAGGGGCTGCAGCTGGCTGCGGGAAATCTCTATGTACCCGCCGCCGCTGGTGGGCAGGGGAGCGAGCGCTCCCTCCATACCGCTGCGGCCCTGGGTGTAGGCCACCGCGTCCACCAGGGCCAGGGCATCCAGAAGAAGTCCCGCCCTCGCCTCCGCAGGGGCCTCCAGGAGCTTGTCCAGTCCAGCGGAGATTTTCCCGAATACCGGGCTTGCGGCTGCCAGGGGCTTCATGGCCTCTGCCGCCCGCCGGAGGCGGAAGTCCTCCGCCAGGAGTCCGGTCCCGGCAATGGCGGCGTACTCCAGGCGTTCCTTTACATCGTAGAGTGGCTGTAAGCTGCTCATGTCACCGCCTCCTTAGTATTGCAGCCGGATGATCCGCCACGGCGTCACCACGCTATAGGGATGGAGGCAGATGGTTCGGTCCGCCTCGTCATAGAACATCAGCCCGAAGAGGGCGCTGCCCACCGGGATGGGCTCCGGCAGCATGGCGAGCCTCGCTGTGGAGGCGTGGTCCGCTCCGTCCTCCCTGCGGTCCCGCAGGACGATGCGTCCGCCCTTTGGGTCCTCCAGGACGAAGGCATCGCCCACTGTGCCCACCTGCCCGATGGGGACCATCACGGCCATGTATTTGGGCAGGAGAGTGTTTTTGATCTGTCCCTTGGTCAGCTTCACTGCCGCCGCCAGATCCGGCTGCGCCAGGGCGGGCAGCGCGGCCTGCTCCCGGGGCTCGATGGGCCTCGTGGAGGCGCTGTCCCAGCGGATCCGCCGGTTTCCCTCTCCGGGGTAGGTATACAGCATCGGCGTCTCCAGCAGGCCGAAGCGGCTGTCGTCGCCCTTGACGTACTTGAGGGCCTTGGCGGGGCGGAGGTTCAGGGTCTGGCCGATCTGTCCGGAGGAGATGTCCAGCCACCAGCCCCGCTCGCAGAACTCCTTTTTGGCCTCGTCGTATGTCACGTCAAAGGAGAGCTGGACCAGTCCTGCGTTCTCTCGGAACGCGCCGATGGACTGCAGCTCCTCCAGCTTCCATACGCCGCCCAGGGCCTCAAAGAGGACTGTGTCCTCGGCGGAGCGGGAGCCCTCCTCCAGCTTCTGCCGGAGGAAAACCCTGGCCTTCCTGATGGTGGAGTGGAGGGCGATGAGCGCCCGCAGAGCCTCGCTATAGGCGGCCTGGGTCTGGTCCGGATTTTTCTGGACCGTGCGGACAGCAAGGGCGATACGGGAAAAGGCGGTCTGGAGCCCGGTGAGGTAGCTGCTGCCCAGGTCCTTGGCCAGCTTGTCGTAGCTTTGGGCAGAGGAGCCCGCCAGGGTTCCCACCCCGGCAACCAGCAGCTCGGAGACCATTTTCTCCGCCATGTCCAGCCCTGCCAGCTGCTTGTCCAGCTTTTTCTTCTGCGCGGCGGCGTTGGGCTTTTTCGGCCCGGAGGGTGCGGACTCCTTTCTGGCGGTCCTTGCGGCCTGTCTGGCCCGCTTTCCGGCGATGTCCTGGGGGATTTCCGCCGTCTCAAAGGGCTTGCCGTCCAGCATCTCGAAGAGCAGGCCCAAAGCGTGCTTGCAGGGAAACTGCCTGCTGGGGCAGGAGCACCGGCAAACAGGGGCTTCCGGGCTGGTGAAGTCAGCGGAGACCCGGTAGGGGGTCTTCCCGCTTCCGGCGCATTCCGCCCAGTAAAGCGTGCCGTCAGAGGTTTTATGATGGGCGGAAAAGCTGCCCTTTCTGGAGAGCTTCCGGCCATTCTCCGCAGCGGCGGGGTTGGGTGCGAGAAGCAGGACAGACTGCTCGGTCAGGGGCATGGTGATCCCTTCCTTCCTGAAAAATTTTGTGGGAATAACCGTATGGGGAATTATACCATATTCCGCCGGACAGGACAAGAAGGAGATCGCCGCTTCCGGTACTGCGGGGCGCTCCCCTGGAGAAGCGCGGCGGACAATGCCGCCCGGGCGCCCCGCCGCCTCTCTGAATTGCACAAAAAGAAAAACGTCTCTTGGTGGGAAACGCTGAAAAAAATAACCCTCCTTGACTTTTGGGCTGTAAAATATTATCCTATAAACAGCTTGAGTGGTGACGCTCGAGTACATTATTACGAGCTGCCGGGCCACTCCACAAAATGGCGCGGCAGACTGACAAGAAAGGATGTAATCCGCGTAGGCGTGCGGTGCGGCATTGTGGAGACATGCCGCAATGGACCAGGGGCTTCGCTCCCCTGCTCTGAGGCGTAATTTGCGGAGGCATTTTCGCCAACGCCTGGAAGATGGCAACTGTATCCCTGAAGAACGTCATGAAGATCTACCCCCACAGCGGCGACGACAAGAAGAAGAAAAAGAAGAAGGGCGACGCTCCCGAGAAGAAGACCAATCTTCAGATCACCGAGCGCGGCGTCGTGGCTGTCCAGCAGTTCAACCTGGACATTGCCGATCAGGAGTTCATCGTCCTCGTCGGTCCCTCCGGCTGCGGCAAGTCCACCACTCTGCGCATGGTTGCCGGCCTGGAGGAGATCAGCGAAGGCCAGCTCCTCATCGACGGCAAGGTCATGAACGACGTGGCCCCCAAGGACCGCGACATCGCCATGGTCTTCCAGTCCTACGCCCTGTATCCCCACATGACGGTCTATGAGAACATGGCCTTCTCCCTGAAGCTC
>JAAWQM010000070.1 GCA_022800525.1 Oscillospiraceae bacterium | reverse complement strand
CATGCACGTGAACGTGGCCGGCAAGGACGCCATCATCATTCTGCCCACCATCGACCTGACCGGCGAGCAGAAGAACCTGAGCTACGGCGCCAAGATCAACGTGACCTTCGGCGGCAACGTGATGCACCTGTTCGGCAGGGACGAGAAGAGCCTGCTGTAATCATCCCGCACGCGAACATAACCTGCGCAGAAAAAGGGTCCCGGAGCTTTCGCTCCGGGACCCTTTTTGCAGGGGCGGAGCTTATCCGCCCCTGCAATCGCTGCCTGCCGCGTTCCCGCGGGAGCGCATACCATCCGTCCCCGCAGAGGGAAACAGCCCCTTGTAGAAATCCAGCGTTCCGAACCCCCGCTCCAGCGTCGTGTGGACGTAGGTCTCCGCTGCGTCGCCCAGCTCTTTCAGGTCCGGCTCCGCCAGAGAAAAGCTGTAAAGCCTTTTCGCCTCACCGTACAGGCTCCACCGCAGCGCGGCCAGCGCTCCGGCGGACAGGGGCATCAAAAGCCCGCGTCCGCCCCTGCCGCAGCGCTTGCAGCAGACGATGCCCTCCCGCACGTCCAGTGCGGGCTCCTCCGGCTCCGGGTTTCCGCAGCAGGCGCAGGCGTCCGCCAGCGGCTCAAAGCCGGTAAGCCCCATCAGGCGCAGCTCAAAGGCCGCTTTCACCTGCGCCTGGGGCCTTTTCAGCGTCCCCAGGGCATACAGGGCGTTGAGCAGCAGGGACAGCACCTCCCCGCTCTCCACGTTCTCCGGCGCGACCGCCTCCGTCAGCTCGGCAAAGTAGCTGGCAAGGCTCAGAAGCTCAATGTCCTGCCGCACGCCGTCAAACAGCTCCAGGGTGCTGCCCTCCGCCAGGTACTGCCAGCCGTGGCTTTCGCTGAGGGTGAACTCAGCGTAGGCCAGCAGCTGGGTGCAGGCCGTCACCCGGCTTTTCCGGCTCCTGGCCCGTTTGGCCACTACCGGCAGCTTCCCATGGGGGGTCAGGATGGTCAGTATCCTGTCGCTCTCCTTGGTGTCCACCGCCCGCAGGACGATGCCCTTTACCACTGTCCGTTCTCTTGCCATACCGCATCCCTCTATGTACGCGCGCCCGGTTCAGCGGGCGCGCGTCTCCTGTTCTTCGGCCTCCCCTTCGCTCTCCTGCTTCCGCAGCAGGTAGAACTCCGGCAGTCCGGTGTTCCAGAACAGGTCCCAATATCCATCTTCCATCTTTCCCGTCCTCCCGTCCTTATGGTGGGCAGGAAACTTGTCGGATATAAGTGGTAAGTTGTGGTTACGTCAGATATTTTACCATAAACAGGAAGTCGGCGTAGGTCCCGTCCTTGTATTTGAAAGCACGGGGGATTGTTCCGGTGGTCTCGAAGCCCATTTTCCGGTACAGTCCCACCGCCGGGGCGTTTCCCGAAACCACATCCAGCTCCGCCTGTTCAAACCCGGCGGCCTTTGCGCCGGTTAAAATTTCCTCCATGAGCGCAGTCCCGACGCCCATGCCCCAGAACTCCCGGTACAGAGAAATCCCCACGGTACACCGGTGGCGCATCCGCAGCCGCTCCGAATCGGGGGCGAAGGAGCAGCTTCCCGCGAACGCGCCGTCCACAAACGCCAGCAGATGCAGGGCGCGGGGGTTCTCCCGGTTTTTCCGGATGAACTCCACTTCCTCCTCCCGGCTGGTCCGGACCTCCTCCGGCTCCCGGATCATGTAGGGGGTCTGGGCGGAGGTGGCTTTCAGATACTCCAGCAGCATCTCCGCGTCGCTTGCCTCCGCAAGGCGGAGAAGGCAGGCTCTGCCGTTTTTCAGCAGAATTTCTTTGCTTGCATATTCCATTACTTTTTCCTCTACAGCCGCTTTGTCATAAAGAGAAAATCGGCATATGTTCCATCGTTGTATTTGACCGCCTCGGGAACCGTCCCCGTGGCCTCAAAGCCGAACTTCCGGTACAGCGCCAAAGCCGGGGCGTTAGCAGATACCACCTCCAGCTCAGCCCGCTCATATCCGGCTGTCCCCGCGGCAGTCAGGATTTCTCCCATCAGTGCGGTCCCGATGCCCTGGCTCCAGAATTTTTTATAAAGGGTAATATCTATACTGCACCGGTGGCGCAGGCGGGTCTGCGGATTGTTGGCATACACAACAGCCACCCCCGCCAGTTCCCCGTCCACCTCCGCCAGCAGCCGCAGGCGGTCAGGAGACACATTCCACCGTTCGATCCGCTTCACCTGCTGCTCTGCGGTCCAGTCGATGTCCTCCGGCCCTACCACCAGGTAGGGCGTTTCGCCGCTGCTCTCCTTCTGAAAGCGCAGCAGCATCTCCGCGTCCTTCTCCTCCGGGCGGCGGAGAAGGCAGGTTTTACCATTTTTCAGCAACACAGTCTTTTCCGGATAGTCCATCGTATGTTCACCCTCTTTCTCTACTGCTCATCATATCCGAAGGACCGGATATAGTTCAGGTTGTCCCGCCAGTTTTCCTTCACCTTCACCCAGGTCTGCATGTAAACCTTGGTCCCCATGAACCGCTCAATGTCCTCCCGGGCGTGGGAGGCGATTTTTTTCAGCATCGCGCCGTTTTTCCCGATAATGATGCCCTTGTGGCTGGCCTTCTCGCAGTAAATCGTCACGTCCAGGTCGATGACCCCGCTGTCCCGCTCGGAAAACCTGGTCACCTCAATGGCGGTGCCGTGGGGGACCTCCTTGTCCAGATTGCGCAGCAGCTTCTCCCGCACGATCTCCGCCACGATCTGCCGCTCCGGCTGGTCGGAGGTCTCCCCGTCCGGGAAGAGCTGGGGGCCTTCCTCCGCGTACTTCGACAACTGCGCCATCAGCTCCTCCAAGCCGTCCTTCTGCTGGGCGGAGATAGGGATGATGGCGTCGAAATCATGGGCCGCGCTGTAGGCCGCCATGACCTCCAGCAGCTGGGCCTTCTCCACGGTGTCGATCTTGTTGATGACCAGCACGGCGGGCAGACGCTCCTCCTTGATGCGGTCAATGAGCGCCTGCTCCGGCGAACCCACCTTTGCAATGGGCTCCACCATCAGGCACACGCCGTCCACGTCCGCCACGGACTGGCGCACTACGTTCACCATGTAGTCCCCCAGCCGGGTCCGGGCCTTGTGGAACCCCGGCGTGTCCATCAGCACGAACTGGGTGTCTCCGCGGTTCACGATGCCGCAGATACGGTTGCGGGTGGTCTGGGGCTTGGGGGACACAATGGCGATCTTTTCGCCCACCAGGGCGTTGGTCAGGGTGGACTTGCCCACGTTGGGGCGGCCCGCAATGGTAATCATTGCTGTTTTCTTGATCTCATTCATTCAGGTAATCCTCAACTTTCGTTTTTTTCCGGCATTGAGCGTGCCGGTGTCGTTTGCCGCCCTCCGGGCGGCGGGACTCTCTGCTTGAATCAGCTTTGCCCCTGCCGGGGCGGGCCTGCTTTTCGCCCACGCGAAAAGCAGCAAAAGCGTGCCAGAACCAATGGTTCTGGACTCCTTTAAATTACGGGGGTGATTTGTTTTGCGCTTTTCCTGTCGTGCTCCGGCCTGAACCGAACATGCCCCCGTGTATCGGGCGAAGCGTCTACCCAAGACCGAAACCTGATGGCGCCTACCGTCTTACCCCGGATTCTCCCGGGGCAGCTGCCGGGGGCTTTACCGCTCTATCCCCAGCTCTGCCATGATGGCGTCCTCTCTGGCCCGCATCCGCGCCTTCTGCGGCCCCTCGTCCAGGTGGTCGTACCCCAGCAGGTGCAGCACAGAGTGGACCACCAGATACGCCAGCTCCCGCCGGTTGGAATGCCCGTACTCCTTCGCCTGGGCCCGGACCCGCTCCATGGAGATCATCATGTCCCCCAGCGGCGCCAGCCCTGTGGCAGGGTCAGCGTCCTCCTCCTCGGGAAGCTCCCCGGGCGTCAGGTCACGGGCCGGGAAGCTCAGCACATCCGTGGGCCTGTCCACCTGCCGCGTTTCCAGATTGACCGCATGGATTTCCGCGTCATTCGTGACGCGCACGTCCACCTCGCAGGGGAAATCCACCCCCTCCGCCGCCAGCGCGGCCCGGATGGCCTTGCGGATGAGCGCGCAGGTCCTTTCGTTCACCCCAGGCACATCCGCCGTCACGGGGATATAATGCCGCTTCGCCATGTCTATCTCTTCTTTCCCTTATTATAATAGTCGTCATACGCCTTGATGATCCGCTGGACCATCACATGGCGTACAACGTCCTGGTCGGTCAGCTCGCAGATGCCGATGCCCTCCACGTTCTTCAGTACCCGCACAGCCTCCTTCAGCCCGGAGGTCTTGTCCGCCGGAAGGTCAATCTGGGTCACGTCGCCGGTGATGACCACCTTGGACCCGAAGCCCATGCGGGTCAGGAACATCTTCATCTGCTCCCGGCTGGTGTTCTGGGCCTCGTCCAGAATGATAAAGCTGTCGTCCAGCGTCCGCCCGCGCATGTAGGCCAGCGGCGCAACCTCAATGTTCCCACGCTCCAGGTACTTCTGGTACGTCTCCGCTCCCAGCATGTCGAACAGCGCGTCATACAAGGGCCGCAGGTACGGGTCCACCTTGCTCTGCAAGTCCCCGGGCAGGAACCCCAGCCGCTCCCCCGCCTCCACCGCGGGACGGGTGAGGATAATCCGGTTGACCTGCTTGTCCCGGAAGGCCGCTACGGCGGCGGCCACCGCCAGATACGTCTTGCCCGTACCGGCGGGGCCTACGCCGATGGTGACGGTGTTCTTCTGCACCGACTGGATATACCGCTTCTGTCCGATGGTCTTGGCCTTCACCGGCTTTCCCTTGGAGGTGATACAGATGACGTCGGCGGTCAGCTCGGCGGCCTTGTCGGCCTGTCCGCTGCGGGCAAGGCCGATGACGTAGCGCACCGTCTGCTGGCCGATATTCTCGCCCTTGCTGGCAAGGGTCAGCAGGGCGTGGATGGCCTTGGAGGCCAGCATGGCGTCCTCCGGCTCGCCGGCAATGCGCAGCTCCCCCTCGCGGTTGGTTACTACCACATGAAACTCCGACTCAATCAGCCGGATGTTCTCGTCAAAGGAGCCGAAAATGCTTGCGGCTTCCTCCAGTCTTTCGATTTCTATCCTTTGTTCCATTGATTGTTCTCCTGTACTGCAATGTTTTCTGGTACACAAAATATATGCCATGTTTTGCGGTTGCCGCCCCTTGCGGCGGCGAGCAAAGCGGCTTGAATCAAATGTATTATTTCCGAATTTTACATTCGGAAATAATATCTGGCGCAGGGGCGGATATCACCCGCCCGCAGGCCAAAGGGGAAAATCGCGGCCCTGGGGACCGTCATGTGCCTGCGCCCAACGATCAGTCCCGGCAGACCTGCGGTCTGCCTATGGCGCGTCCACAAATTTCCCGATCTGCTCCTCACACTCGGCGGACAGCGTCACAACCAGGTCGCCGTCCACAACCTCACTGGAGACCTCCCGGCTGAGGATTTCGCCCTCGTCCAGATATCCCGCCAGCCGCGCGTCCAGCGCCTCCTCCGCCAGGGCCAGGGCCTCCTGCCGGCTCCGCTGCTGCTCAGTCACTTCATAGGGCCGCAGCGTCTCCGTCACCATCGTTACCGGCAGCGCCACGCCGCCGGGCAGCTCCCACTTGCTCCAATTTGTTATTTTATCACAAGTATCCCCTAAAATGCTACTGCCAATATACAAATTGATCCTTTTTTTTCCGACCAGCAGAGCCCTCTGTACCTTCTCACTGCCGGTATAGGTCTTTTCCCGCACCGTCAGAGGCACCCGGCACTGCAAATGGTACCACGTCCGGCCATAGACCTTCCCCATGCCGCGCAGATACCGCGCCCCGGCGAAATCATTCTCCACCACCCCGGAGATCAGCAGCTGCCCCGCCTTCACCGTGGTTCCCGGCAGAACCTGCTTCTCCCCGTCCCAGGGCTGGACGGCAGTGACCAGGGCGTCCTTGGCGGCGACGGTGTTCCCCGCCTTCTTCTTGTCCACGATCTCCGGCGCGAAGATCCGCTCCCGGACCTGGACGTAAGCCCGGCAGCCATTGACGTTCACCGCAATGTAGCTCAATTCCGGGATCTCCAGCAGCATATAATTGCGCAGCTCCGGCGAGTCCACGGAAAATCCGTAGGTCCCGAAGCCCACGCCGTGCTTCTCCAGCGCCCGCAGGATCTCCTGCTGGGAAACGTTCACATTTCCCTCAATCTCAAAGTCCCAGATAAAGAAGGACCCGAAAAACAGACCGATGGTACACGCCAGCAGCGTCGCCCACAGTCCCACCCGGTACCGCATCCGTCCCAGGAAAAAGGGGGTGCCCCGCCAGCTGACCGCCGCCATCTCGCAGTCGATGTTTTTCGACAGCCGCCGCAGCCGTTTCCAGTCCCGCCGGGTCATGGTGAAGGTGAACGCCACCGGCGACTCCCAGTTCAGATTCCAGAAGGCCACTCCGTACTCGGCGCACAGGTTCAGCACCCGCTCGGGGAAGCCGCTTTCCACCCGCCCCGTTACCTCCCCCTTCAGGAGGTTCACCATTCGCTGCAGCATCTAACTCACCCACTCCACCCGGCGGATGGTTCCGTGGATACGCAGGGCATCGCCGGTCATGCTGACCAGCTCCAGCCCCTCGCCGTATACCCGCACGATCATCCTGTCGGCGTTGATGGCGATTTCTTCGCCGCTGTAGGAGAGGATGCCCCGGTGGTGCTCCATATAGAAGTGCCTGTCGCCCACCGCCTCGATGTGGGGAAGGCCCGCCACCACGTCGGCCGGAAGGTCGAACAGCTCCGCCGCCTCGCTCAGTATCGTCTTATCCCGCTTGGTCCAGTCCATACCGCTGCCTCCTGTGCGTGTTTTCTCCTTCCATATCTATGCGGCGCGGACGGGTTTTATGGCGGCGGCCAAGATTTATGACAGAACCGCTTTACTCATCGCCGCTTGCGGCTGCGAGCAAAGCATGGCATATATTACTTCCGGCCTTCGGTTCTGAAGTAATATGATTCCTTTTCGCGGGATATTGATTTCAGCGGCAGCCCTCAGCCGCTGTCTTGGGCAATACAGCTCAACGCCCCCTGCGCGGATGCTTCCGCGCAGGGGGCGTTCGGAATCTTGCTCTTATGTATCTCAGAAGGGACCCCCGGAGGGAAGCATGGGGGCGCTCCCGCCCTCCTTGAGCTGGAAGCGGTTGGTCTGCTCCTGGAGGATGCGCACCTGCTGGAACAGCTCCGCGCTGACGGCAGCGGACTCCTCGCTGCTGGCGGAGTTGCTCTGGACTACGGAGGAGATCTGGCCGATGCCCTCCGTGACCTGGGCGATGGCTCCAGCCTCGCCCTCCACCGCCCGGGCGATCTCTCCGATGCTGGCGGTGGACTGCGTCACCAGATCCTGCGCCCTTTGCAGGGTCTGGGAGACCTCGCTGACGATGCTGCGGCCCTTCTCGGTGGCCTGTACGGAGTTCTCAATCAGCTCCTTGGTGGCCTTGGCGGCCTCGTCGGACTGGGCGGCCAGGGAGCGGACCTCATCCGCCACCACAGCGAAGCCCTTGCCGGCGGAGCCGGCGCGGGCGGCCTCCACGGCGGCGTTCAAAGCCAGAATGTTGGTCTGGAACGCGATGTTCTCAATGGTCGCGATGATCTTCCCAATCTGCTGGGAGGCGCGGGTGATGTCCTCCATAGCCTCCACCATCTGCTCCATCTGGCTGCTGCTGACGCCCACCTGGTCGGCGGTCATATTGGCGTTCTCCTGCGCGCTGGCGGAGGCGCGGACGTTGCCCTCCGCGTTCTTCCTCAGATCCTCCAGGGTGGCGAACAGCTCCTCCACGGCGCTGGCCTGTTCAGTGGCTCCCTGGGCCAGGTTCTGGGCCCCGTTGGAGAGCTGCTCGGCGTTGCCGGAAACCTGCCGCTCGGCGCGGTGGATGTTCTGGAATGCATCGGAGATATTGGCGGTGAAGCTGTTGATGGAGGTCTCGATGGACTGGAAGTCCCCGATGTAAGCGGTAGAGACGCCCACATTGAAGTTGCCCTTGGAGAACTGGGCCATGATCCGGTTGATATCCTCCACATAGCCGTTGATACGCGCCATGGACTGCTCCAGGTTCGCCGCCAGCGCGCCTAGCTCGTTTTGGGAGGTGTAGTGCAGGTCCAGATTCAGCTTGCCGTCATAAATGGGCTTGCAGTTCTCGGTGATGACCAGAATGGGCTTGATGACATAGCTCATGACATAAATCACCAGACTGATGAGCGCGATCAGCGTCAGGGACAGGCCCACGATGGAGGTGCCATGCATGATGGCGATGATATTCGCCATCCGCTGGGAGGTCTCGGCCTTGGACTGCTCCAGCAGCTCCACCACCATATCCAGCTTGCCCACCAGGGTGGCGAGATTGGCCTGGATGGTGTCCTGGTAATAGAGCCGCGCCTGGACAGGGCTCGTCTCCTTCAGCTCCAGCACGTAGGCGGCGGACTGGTGCAGCTCCTTATGCAGAGCCTCCATCTCGCTGCGCAGGGCCAGGATCTGAGAATCCGCAGTGCCCGCGTCACCATAGATCCACTGGCCCAGCACGCAGGAATCCCATGCGGTGCTGCCGGTGAACTCCGTATTGGCGTAGAGGGCGCTGCTGAGGTTGGCGGCCCACTTGTAATGGGCGGTCTCCGCCTTGTGGCAGCGGTCCAGCAGGTCGTTGGACGCTGAGTTGGCCTCCATGGCCCGGTCGATCCGGATAATATTGGTGGTAATCATGACGCTGAACAGAAGCACGGCGATAAACGCCGCCACCACCCGGATCCAGACGCTTCTTTTAATACTCTTACCCATAATGTGCCTCTTCTTTCTTGGTTTTTCGTTTCCCACGGAGCTGGAAGGATCCGTACTGCGCCGGACCGCACCGCTTTTGCGTGGCTCATTATACCATAGTATTCGGCTGCTTTTCAATACTTTCTTTCCACATTTACAAAAAATTACTTGAAATTTACTTCCTGATTTATCCATTTTGTGGTAGATTTCAATATGCGGCGCACCGCGTTGGGGCGGCGGCCATATCCGCCCCCGCTTTTATGCAACTGGACGTTTTTTCCTGTTGAGGCGAAAATAGGACTGTACAAATCCGCCAAAAACTGGTATACTATGTCCATCCCCTAACCGGAGCAGTCAGAAAGGAGCGATTTTATGAAGTTCACATTTACCTGCAAGAAAGTGTCTCTGAACGATTCCATCAAGGAATACGCTGAGAAAAAAATCTCCAAGCTGGATCGTTATTTCCGGGAGGACGCCAACGCGCTGGTGACCTTCGCCGTGGAAAAGGGCCACCGCTGTGTGGTTGAGATCACCATTCGCAGCGGCAGCACTCTTTTCCGCGCCCAGGAGGAATCCAGGGACGGCGATATGCGCGGCGCCATTGACGCGGCCTGCTCCACTATTGACCGCCAGATCCGCAAGAACAAGACCCGCCTCTCCAAGCGCCTGCGTCAGGACGCGCTGGCTCCCGCAGTCCCCGCCGAGTTCGACGTCAGCGAGGAGACCGAGTTCCAGATTGTGCGCACCAAGCATGTGGCCGTCAAGCCCATGAGCGAGGACGAGGCCATTTTGCAGATGAACCTGCTGGATCACGATTTCTTTGTTTACCGCAACACCGACGACGTCATCAGCATCGTCTACCGCCGCAGGAGCGGCGGCTACGGCCTGCTGGAGACCGACGGCGCGGAGGAATGAGCGTTTTCCGCCGGGCCGTCCCGGCGTTTCGACAAAGGTTCCCTGAAAACGTCAAAAGTTCCTATGGACAAGCCGGCTTGTCTGTTGTATGATACTTCATGGAAGCTTTCCAATATCCCACCCGCCTGGGCCGCTGTGCTCCCATCAGGAGCCGGCGGCTCCTTTTTCTTTATGGAAGCCAGCGCGGCGGCGCTGTTTATGACCGCTCTGGCGCTTGAGCTGGGAGAATCGGCGGAATTTTCCACAGACGAAGAATCCCCCGCGCCTGTCCGGGCGCGGGGGATTGGCGGTCATTTCCCAGTATTGCAAAAAAGCCCGCGCTCAACCGGCGGTGATTCATATGCGCTCTACGCCTGATACCCGGCGCTTCCGGAGATGGTCACGCCGGCGGCGGCATTCCGGCCCACATAGAAATCCAGGGCCTGACCCAGATCCCGGAGCTTGAAGCAGTTTATGTGTGCTTTGGGTGGGGTGGGAGCTTTCTGACCCACTGCAAACGAAACCTGCTGCCAAGTCGCCGCACATCGGAAGGAAAACAGTGAAATGGGAATACTCTATCAGTCTTTTTACGCAGAGCCGGGAAGTACCGTGCAGGTCTCAGCGCAGGAACAGGCTATCCAAACAGAAGAAAAGCCGGACGCTTCTCCTTCCATGGGAGAGGCGTCCGGTTTTTATACAGAATGTCAATTAAATCCCTTGTAAAGCGCGTCTCATTGTTACAAAAAGTATACTTAATGTAACAGAGGTTTCAACTTGTTTTCACAAATAATATCGGCAGGCTTTTCTCGAAAATAAGGGGTAAATCATAATTTTTTTCACTTTCGCATCTTGTTACAAAAAGTATACCTTTTGTAACAATAAGATGGTTGAAGGAGGTGCGCAGGTCCGATGTCCAAGAAGCCAACGAAACCCTGCGATAAGGCTGGCCGGATGATTCAGCTTGACCCTGGCGGTAAGCAGGCTGAGCTGCAAAGCCAGCTGAAGGAGCTTGCCAGAGAAATCGGATCCGGACTGTCCGAGTTGGAGCCTTCGCAGAGCAAGGATTTGCTGGGAGCCTTTGTCTCAGAATTGTTTCTGACGGTGGCTGAACAAACGCAGCATCGGGACCGC
>JAAWQM010000109.1 GCA_022800525.1 Oscillospiraceae bacterium | reverse complement strand
CGGATGGCGGAGGGAGGGGGAGGTCGTTGGGGCGCAAGGGGTTCGAGATTTTGAAAAGGAAGTCTGGTAGCAAAAATGCGGGGTTTGGTAGCAATTGATTGATTTATGTAAACTGCACATCCCCGCTGTTAACTGGAGGAGTTCTGGTAGCACGTTGGGAAAGTCTGGTAGCAGGTGGTAGTAAGGGGTAGAAAATACATGGCCAAATGCAGAAAAACATGAGAGGGATTGAGGATAAACCCTCAATCCCTCTCAAAATATTTCCACTTTGCAAATCGATTTACATAATCCTTATATAAAAAGATTTGTTGCAATTCAGCACATTCCAACGCAGCACGAAAACATACCGCTTATCCGCTCCGGTTTACAAAGTATTGACTGTCACAATTTCCTTCCAGGCGTTGAACAGTACGGGCTGCCGGCTGAATTCTCTGCCATTTCCTCTGAAATCCAGCTGCGGTTCATCCAGTTCTTGAATGGAACCGATCTCCCCAGCCAGATAACGCTCCAGAGTTTTGCGGCAATGCTCCATGCGCTGCCGGAGCCCGCCCAGGCGTATGTCCTGCACCTCAAAGCCGCTGCGTTTGTTTTCCTGATCCCACTGGCGCCGGAAGCTTTCATAGAAAACAGCCAGCCTGCTTTCCGTCTCCTGGTAATCCAATATCAAGGCCGTCAGCGCCTCCTTGTCTCCCGCCTGATAAGCCGCGCGGGTGCGGACACCCAATTCCGCCTTGCGCTCCAGTACACTGCAGAGGTCCTGCTGCGTACGGAACAGGTACGCCCATTCCCCCTCCGCTTGCACACGCTCCAGAGCCTCGGCGCACCGGGCGAACTGCGCGCCCTCGCCGCCTGCCAGGGTGGAGTCCAGCAAGCCCTGGAACGGATCGTTATAAAGAAGATATTTTTCACAGTCAACAACGCCGTCCGGCTTTTGGTTGGGGCTGTACGGCAGGTCCAGGAGTATGAATGCATCCCAGGATATGCCGAACTTTTTTTCAAATTTCTGGCGGATGTCCGCCTCATCCCTGTTCCCCTGCGCCCGCTGGGCGGCGTAGAACAGGGATGGCAGCAGCGCGAAGCGGGAGCACTCCGCACCGTCGTCGCCCCATAGGGTAAAGAATATATCCGTCACCCCGTTTTCCTCGCAGGCCTCCAAAGCCGCCCCGGTGGCCCGGATGCTGAATGCGTTGTGGGGCGCGAAGCCCTCCCAGGACCACAACCCTCCGGCAAACCACGTCCCCGCCTTGATGGAGGCATGTGACTTCAGCATTTTGTCATAACGGGCGGGATCTACGCTGTAATAGTCCCAATAGACCAGCTCAACGTTGTCCGGAATGCGCTGCCCGACGTCTTCACGAATCCCGGCGTCGGCGGCGTAATACGCTCCGCCTGCGGCCAGCCGGTAGAACATATCCGACCACATGACCAGGGACAGCCCGTGCTTCCTGCCAATGTCCGCCACCTTGTTCAGGTGCTCCAGCATGGCCTCCGTGCGGTCCACGTCCTTGTGGAGGTCATAGAACCGCCCACGCCCGAAAAGATGGGCTTCATCCATACCGATATGAACGTATTTGGATGAGAAGCATTGGGCAATCGTCTCAAACATGCGGCCAATCAGCTCGTAGGTCCGCTGGTCACCCGCCAGAAGAATGTCCTGCACATCCATGTGCGGCGCGTATTCCGGCCAGCGAGCGATGGCGTTCAGATGAGCGAGGGTCTGGATGCAGGGAATCAGCTCCATTCCCTTGGAGGACGCGTATGCGTTGACCTCCTTCAGCTCTTCCTTGCTGTACCGGCCCCGCGCGTAACCGAAATAGGGCTCCCCGGTCACCTCATAGGTGTCCTCCGTATACAGCATGAGCATGTTGTAACCCAGGTCTGACGTAATGTCGATCCATTTTTTCACCGCGCCCACCGTCATGACCGCGTTCCGGGAACAGTCTATCATGGTCCCCAGGCGGCGAAACGCTCCGTTCCTTTCCTCCATGACAAGCATACCTCCTTTTGTTTATGCTATAGATTTGCGAAAACCTCCACCTGACGCTGCAGCTCGCCCGCAATCTCCTTGCTGGTGTCCATCCCGCCGACAATGCTGGCAAGATCGTCCACCAGAATGCGGGTGCTGCCCGCAACGCCGGTGACGCCGGTGACCGCGCCGTCCACCGCGCCGGAAATGGAGGAAATCGAACCGGCAACCTCATCCATGGCTGTCCGGAGCCCGTCCGCCTGATGGTTGAAGGTCTCAATGGACCGTTGGATATAGGCGGCGTCCTCACGGTACTGCTGTCCGGACTGGACGGACCGCGCAAGCTGGGTCTCGACAGCCTGGCTCAGATAGTCCGCCAGCTCCTGGGCGCTGCCGGAGAGGTAGTTCACCGCGCTGGTCACGCTGACGCTGACCTCCTGGATGTGTCCCGCCGCCTCCGCGCAGGCGTCTGCTAGACGGCGGATCTCCTGGGCTACCACAGCGAAGCCCTTCCCCGCCGACCCGGCCCGGGTGGCCTCAATGGAGGCGTTGATGGCAATGAGGTCCGTGGAGGAGGAGATGGACAGGATATCCTGGGTCAGAATGCCGATCTTGTTTACGTTTTTGCTCTGTTCGATGGCCTCGTTCAGAATGGACATGATCTCTTCCGTCCTGCTGTGTACGGTTTCCATCTCCCGCCGGGCGGACTGCTCCATCTCCTCCGAACGGCCCCGCATCTCCATCGAGTAGCTGTTGAGGGCCGCACAGGCATCCGCTACGCGTACGGTATCCTCCTGGGTGCTGGCGGCGCTGGCGGTGATTGTGGCGGTGTTCTGGGAAATCTTCTCCAGGGCGGCCGACAGCTGCTCTGTCAGCCTGGAGAGCTTCCGGGCGCTGCCGCTGGAGGTCTCGGTGCGTCCGCGGACTTCCCTGACCACGGAGCTGAGCCGTTCGGAGCTGTCCTGGAGAGTGTCCATCGCGTCCCGTATGGGCGCGATGACGTAGGTCCGGATGACCCGCAGGGCGGCCCACACCAGAAGCACGCCCACCGTCAGCGTCGCGGCGCTGGTGACCAGCGAGATCACGTAGACCGTGAACAGGCGGCCCTGGGCCGCCTCCGTCTGCGCGCTGACGGAGGCGGAGAGGGCATCGAGTCCGGCCTCCACAGCGGCGCTGCGGGCGGCCACGTCCCCGTTCGCCATGGCGTAGGCGTCCTGGGTCTTGCTGTCGGCGCTGGCGCAGACCAGCCCCACCAGAGCGTGCTTGAAGGCGTCATAGTCCTCCAGCAGGCTGCGGTAAACCGCCCCGTCGCCGGACGCCACAAAGTCCCCGTAGTCCGCTAGCCGCTGGTCCAGCGCGGCCTCCTCCTCCTTGATCTCCTGCACAAGCTGAATCATGGAGCTGTGGTCCGCCGCCACGATGTGGGACAGGGCCAGACGGTGAATGTCCATCATGGAGCGGCGGATCTCCTCCAGCCGGGCCTCGCTGACCATATATTCATCCACGATGGTCCCGGCGTTGGCGTGGACGTTGTTGATGCTGAATACCGCCAGAAGATTGGACAGCAGCGCCACCAGACCCAGCAGGATAATGGGCAGAATCAGCCGCTGCTGCAATGTAAATTTCCCTTTCATACGCTTGCCTCCCTATGTCTGTCATTTCAGCCGGGCGGATTCACCGCGCCGTCACGCCCTCCACCATACGGTCGAGCTGGGCCTGGAGGGATGCGCCGGAGGGATTTCCCTGGGCCATGCTGGACGCGAATTCCGACACCGGGTCCCAGAGATTCCCGCCTACCCGCTGGATCTGGGAAAACTCTGACTGCTCCAGCAGCGCCGCGATGGCCGCCGACTGCTGTACCTCCGGGGAGGCGGCGGCGGCGCTGTTCGCCGGACCCTGGCCCCGCTTCTCGAAGCGCAGGCGCTGGCTCTCCTCGCTGGTAATCCACTCCGCCAGACGGGCGGCCCACTCCGGATGCGCGGAGTAGGCGTTCACCCCCACGAGCTTGCAGCCGGAGAAGGAGGCCATCTGAATCTGCCGGCCCTTGCAGGTGTAGGTGGGAAGCTTCACCGCCCCGGCGTTTTCGCCCCATGCCTCCTGGACCGCCACCGCGTTCCAGACGCCGCTGACGCCGGCGATCACGGAGCCGTCCCGGACGCCCGCCAGAAACTCCTCGTCCGTCCGGCTGGCAAAGCCCGGGCTGGCGGCGATGGACAGCATGGCCTGGGCCACGTCCACCCCGGCCACCGGCCCGTCCGCGCTGTTCCAGTCGCAGTAATTGGTCAGGCCGTCGTCGTTCAGGCCCACCTTCAGCCCGGTGTTGCCAAAGAAGGCGTAGACATACCACGCGGAGGTCCAGTCCATGGTAAAGAGCCCCCCGGCCTCCTCCGCCGCGGCCAGGAGCCGGTCCATGGTCCGGACGTCCTCCTCCGTGAAATATGCCTTGTTATAGTAGAGGAAATAGCCGTTGTCCGCCGTCAGGGGATAGGCGTACAGCGTCCCGTTCACGCTGGCGGCCTCCACCGCCGCAGAGAGGCTGGCCCCCTGGATGGCGGCGGCGTCCGGGACAGGGTCCAGCGCGCCGGCGGCGGCCAGGGCGGCTACCTGATCGTCCGCAAAGGCGAACACGTCCGCTCCCGCCTCCAGGTCGCCCAGCAGAACGTCCTTGCAGCCCGATTCCCCCTGGGGCTGGCAGGTAATCAGAAAGTCGGCCTCGGCGGAGTAGCGGGACTGGAAGGAGGCAATCAGCTCCTCCAGCAGCTCCGCGTCCTCCTCCGCCCCCCAGACGGTGAGGGACACCGTCTCCCTGACCGGCGCGGGCTCCTGGGGGGGCGGCGTCTTTTCCGCGCAGGCGGTCAGCCCCAGCAGGATGCCAAGAAACAAAAGCAAAGAAGCGGTTTTCTTTTTCATGTCGTCAGACCTCCGGGAAATTCGCAGCCGCGCATGGACAGGCGCGGGCTATGGCGGCCGCTTGATACGGGCTGATTATACCATTCTTTCCCGGCCTTTGCAACCGCTGTCTGAGGGGAAATGAGGAAATCCGGACCGCCGCGCAGCCCCTGCGGTTTTGTGCGTTTTGACGTTGCATGGGGCTGTGCAACTTTCCTTTGTTACACACCAAGGTGTAACGGTCAACGTTGCGAATTATATTTTTAAAGGAGAACTACCATGAATTACACCGAGAATCTGAAGCTGCCCCAGTGGAGCAGGAGCGACCGCATCCGGATGGAGGACTTCAACGAGGCCATGGCCAACATCGACAAGGGCTACACCACCTCTCCGGCTGTGCAGCCGTTTGTGGTCGGGTCCTATACCGCTGACGGGGATACGCAGGCAATCGAGCTGGGCTTCCGGCCCTCCTTCCTCATCATCTCCGGCGTAAAGCAGACCACGGCGGCCGGGCTTGCGAACCAACTGCGGTACTTCGCCATCACCGGAAAAAATGAGGACATGGTCCGGCGGGTACAGATCACCAGTTTCGGTTTCTGCACCTACCTGCCGAAGGACGATGGGGTTTCTTACCCTGACCTGTGCGAGGCGGGGCGCACCTATTATTACATCGCTTTCCGTTGAGACAGGGGAACCCCCCAAGGGCTCAGGCCCTTGGGGGGTTCTTTGCATTGTTTTGATTTTAGTTATTGCCCGTCGCTGCCTCTTGGACAGTAACTGTGATTGTAACGGTTAGAGTAGAACTATCTTCGGAAATAGTGGGTGTTCCGATGTTCTTAACTCCAGTGCCGGTAGCAATCTCCGTACCCGGCTCAAAGAAGCAGTTCTCCGCAGCTGTAAATGTGAGAGTTACCTCAACTTCGTCCCCAGCCTTAGAACGCTCATTGATACTCTCAAGGTCGGTCAGCGCCATCCCGGAAAGATCCAACTTCCAGCCGGAAGCCACAACGCTCTTGATACTTGCTCCTCTTGAACTATCCGAATCGGTAATCGCAAGCGCACCTTTGGTGAGCGTCAGGATCGGGTTGCCACTCGCCACAACATCAATCTTCTTGGCGGTATCCCCAACTTTGATGGCGGTCATCTTCACAAGTTCATACTTGTCAGCATCGCCAACAGAGATGGTGAAGTCCTTATTTGCGCCGCTCTTGACGCCGTCGTTGCGGACAGTGCCAGCGGCGGTCTTGACACCGACGGCATCCATAGCGCCAGTGATTGTCAGAGTAGCGTTTTGAGGAACGTAGATAGATTTAGCTTCGCTATCATTACCAAGAGCCAAGGGGTCAATTGTCGCACCGAAGCCTGTGAGTTTAGCGGTAGCGTTACCAAAGTTGGATTTTGCCGGAACACTAATTTCAGCAGCGGGAACAATGGTCAGAGCTCCCTTGTCGTCAACGTGGTTAGTAGTAGTAACACACTTGGTTGTATATGTCATCTTACCACTCTTGACGGTAAACACGGTAGTGTTGGCTGCGGTTGTTCCGTCCACGATTCCGCTGGCAACTTCACTACCGGATGTGGTGTTTACCACCACGTAGGTGCCATCAGCGAGGTCAACATCAACAGCTGTGGGGGTCGCAGGATTCTTGAGGAAGTACTTTCCATTTACCACAACGCCGCCAGCCAGTTCAATCTTGACGGGGTTCGCGGAACCGTCAGCGTAGAACTTGTAGTCGCTGTCCATGAGCGTCGCAGCCGCATCTGTAATAGTCTTGCCAGCTACAACGCCACCATTCACGCTCAGCTCGTAGTAGTACTCGCCGCTGGCGGTGTTGTCGCCTGGGGTGATGGCCTTAATTGTAATTTCAGTGTTGGGGCGGACGTAACTGCCGTCAGCAATCGCTTGGCTTGTGCCGCAGGTCACGTTTGCGTTACTGCTACCAAAGGGATTGCTCATGGCTGTCTTCTGAGTAAATTCAACCTTAATACCAGTGACCAGAGCCACATCGGCGACACTCGTCAAATCCAGGCACAGTCCATCGTCCGCAGTGGATTTAAAGACCTTGTCTTTCGTCGCGCTTGTCGCATTTGCCGCATAGATGTCTTCTGTATCATCTGCAAGGAAGTAAATCCCCACAGGAACACCAGGAACTTTACCGTTAGCAGCCGCTATATACCCAACTTCCTTATCATCAATAGTAACTTTATATTTCCGGGTGATAGTAGCCGTATACTGGTTCATGTCCTCATCGAAAACAACGAGGCTGCTTGCATCTGCCGCTGTCTGACCATTCTTAGCCTTGAAAGTCATACCAAGGTCATTGTTATTAACAATCGCCATAATGCCATCAAGGTCCAGGGGATCAGCACCGGGCTCCAGATAGTAATCGCCTTTGACGGTCATGGGACTGGCAGTTTTGTCCACTTTAGAACTGCCCATCGGAGTAACAGACCCCAGGATTGTCTCGATCTGCTTGTTGAAGCTGGCAACCTGCTCCTCAATCACAGCCTTATCGGTAGCCTTGTCGATGACATCCTTGCGCATCGTCTGAGCGGCCTTGATGTTGGCTTCCTGCTCGGCGGTGGTGGCCTTAGCCAGAGCGGCCTTGGCGGCCTCGTCGATGTCGGCCTTGGCCTCAGCCTTGAGGTCCGCCAGGGACTCCACAGTCACAGCAATCACAACCTCGCGAATCTCGGTGTTCTTGCGGATCAGCAGCTCGCCCTCTTCGCCGTTGATGGTCACGGTGACGGACGCATCGGGATCGATACCGCTCTTCTTCTCAGCGGTGATGGAGTAGGACCTCTCCCCGGCAATCAGTTTCGTCTCGCTGGTGTAGTCCTCGCCGTTGACCTTGACGTTGACATAGTCAGCCCAGTTGGACATGGCGCTGCCGTTGTCCTTCACGAACTTGACAACAATCTCCTCACCGGCGTCCTTGAGCTCGGCCACGTACTTGATCATCCAGTCCTCAGACAGGACGGTGACGACGCAGACCCAGGACTCGCCGACCTTCTCACGGCTGATCTCCTCGCACTTGAGGAACTGGAGGGCAGTGATGACGCTGTCCTCGCGGGGGGTCACGGTAATCTCGTAGGTTCCGCCGACCACGACGTTGGAGAGGGTCTGACGGCTGACGGGCTTGATGGTGATGTCCGCGCCGCCGCTGCCGCTGCCATCGACATGATCCTTGTCGACCTCGTCACCAGTGTTGCCGTCATCCCCGCCACCTGTGGCGTCGCCATCAAAGGAGGAGATGTCGTAATCGACTTCCATGGTGATCGCGGTCTTCTGGGCAGTAATCTTCCAGCCGCCGTCCACAGTCTCCACCGTGTAGCCGCCGCCAGCGACGACTTTGGTCAGAGTTGCGGTGAAGCCGTTGGGCTCCAGGGCGTCCAGGTCAGTCTGCGTCAGAGTGAACACGCCGTTCTCGGCGCTGACGGTGATGGGCTTGAAGGTGAAGTACACCTTTTCGCCAGTCTCAACGTCGGTCTGCGTGGTGCCGAAGAGGCGGGCGTTGATGGTGACCTCGGTGATTTCCTCGGGGGGCAGCTCGCCGCCCTCGGCTGCGGCCAGAATCTTGGCGGCCTCGGCCTCGCCTACCGCGGTGACGGAGGCGGTGTCAGCGCCCTCAGCCCTGACAGCGGCCTCAACAGCGGCCTTGGCGGCGTTGTAGGCGTCCTCGATGGCGGCCAGCTTCTCAGCGTCGCCGTTGGCCTTCTCCTTGGCCTGGGCATAAGCGGCCTCGATGGCGGCCAGCGCGGCGGTGTCGTCAGGCAGGGTGATGACAGGATCGCCGATGGTGATGTCATCGTTCTCCACGCGGACCATGGAAACAGGATAGAGCGCGTTGGCGGGAATGGTGGTGTTGACGGCAAAGATGGTGCCGAGAACCTTCACACCAGCGGCGCGCGCAGGCAGAGCGAAGGACCAGCTCTCAGCAGTCCCGACGTTCTTGCCGGAGAAGGCGGTGACTGCGCGGGTAGTGCTGTTGAGCACCAGATGGGCGGCGGTCACGCGGTCCACACTGACGGTGTAGACGGTGTTCTCGTCCAGGTTGTAGCGGATGTGCCACAGGCCGTCGCTCATGACGCCGCTGAAGGTGGGCGTCTGGGACACGCCGTTGGCGGACAGCTCATAGGAGTTGACCACAAAGCCGTCCTGGGGAGCGTCGGCGCGGGACAGGGTGCCGATGTTGTCATTGCGCTTGCCGATGATCTCCTCATAGTTCCAGGGAGCGTTGGGGTTGCCCACGTAGGAGCTGCCGGTGTACTGGGCGCGGCCGATCCGGCCAGCCTCGGTGACGTCCAGGAAGCTGGGCGTCGGGTTCCAGGAACGCTTGGAGATCGCGCCCCAGACGTCCGCGTCGGTGTCGGTCAGGTCGACCAGGAAGCCGGCGGTGCGGGCGGTCTCGTCGTTCTCCACCCACACGATCTTGTCACCCTCCAGAACCTTGTTGTTCACGGTGTCGGCCTTGAGCAGCAGGTTGGTCAGGCTGTTGTAGGTGTCCTTGTCGGTGATGGCGTAAGCGCCGCCGTAGCTGGCCACGCGCACGTCAACGGTATCGATGACCAGATCGTTGTGGTCAAGCACATCGATGGTGAGGTAATTGCTGTAGGTGTCCTCGGCATAGATGCTGCGGACCTGGCCGTAGTAGATGCCGTGCTTGTTGTACTCGTTGCTGTTGTTCCAGTAGCTGCCGGACAGGTCACTGGAGAGCGTGTTGCTGGTGATGCGGGTAATGTCAGCGCGGTAGATGTTGTTCTCGGCGTCGTAAACGGTGATGTTGTTCAGACCGTAGAAGCCGTAGTCAGCAAACTGGTTGTTCCAGACGTTGACATTGTTGGGGATGATGCCGATGGGGCCCTTCTCGCTGTCGAGAGCCTGGACATACTTGACGTCGCCCTGGATCTTGTAATCGTTGCTGTAGATGAGGGCGATGCTCTCGTAGGCGTCGTAATCATACATCTCGATGACGACCACGTCTGCCACCCAGTAGTCATAGCCGTCGGTGTTCGCGGAGGTGTTCCGGGCTACGGCGTACATGGAGCGGACGTTGTTTTCATCTGTGATGGTGGGCAGGCTGCTGTAGCCGGTGTACTGGCGGATGCCCTGGGTACCCTTGTCGTTGACGGTGACAAGGAAGAACACCGTGCTGTCAACCGTACGGACATAGTGGTTCTGCGCGCTGGTGTAGGTCTCGTTGTAGTACTCGTCGTCGATCTCGAACAGAGGCGCGGTCTTGTTGATGTTGCGCCAATCCGTGATGCTGTTGTTCAGACGGATGTAATCTGTGGCGGCCTTTCCGCCATTGAGGGAAGCGGCGGTATACAGGTTCAGGCCGTCGGAGGTCTGGGTGTACCTGGCGACGTTGGTCCAGGAAGAGACGTTGTATTCGCTCTCTCCGGTGGCCTGGTCAACGTAGCGGTCACGGTTGCCGAACCAGAAGGGACCGTTGCCCTCGTGATTGGCGATATCCAGCATATGAGTGGCGGGCTGCAGATAGTTCGGGTTCTCATAGCGGATAGTGTCGTTGTCATTGCGCCAATCGCTGGTGATGCCGGGGTAGAACCAGCAGTCAGGCGTATAGAAGGGGTTGACTGTGCCGTTGTAGTAGTTGTTGAGGACGTTGTACTCTCTGACGGCGGTATCGCCGGCCAGCATGGCCTCGGCAGTCAGGCCGCGGTCAACGACCCAGGCGCTGTTCTGGCGCTGCGTGGGATACATCTCAGTCAGCAGAGCGTAGCTCACCTTGTTGTCGTAAGCGCGGACGTAATTGTAATCATCCAGATACAGGCTGTAGGAGGTCAGCTCATCGACCTTGACCAGTTCATCAGGCAGAGCGGTATGGTTGGTGATGCCGGACTGCTCCCACTTCTTGTCGTCCGTGTCGATCGCATACTCTTCCTTGTAATTGACCGTCTTGAAGGTGGCGGTGGCGGTGTCAGCCTTGTGGACATACGCCTTGCCGTCGATCTTTGCATACAGGACGACGTCGCCCACGGTCTGGGTATAGCCGTCGATCTCTACAGGGGTACAGGCGTCGATATCCAGGCCCTTGTAGTAGAACTTGCTGTTCTTGGTCTCGACGATGGTGTCCAGATCGTAGTTGACCAGCAGAACATACTCGGCGGCGCCGTCGCCGTTGTTGTCAACGACCTGCAGCCAGTTGCCGTTCTTCACGCTGGAGATGGTGGTCTTCTCTTCCTCGATGTAGGTCTCCTTGAACATCTTGTAGCTCATGGTGTCGGAGACGTCGTTCTTATCGTTGTCGACGCTCTTGGTGCCAACATAGACCTCGCCCTTGATGTTGAGGGTGTTGTTTGCATCGTCAGCGACGCGGAAGATCTCCTGGATGATGGGCAGCACATCGTTGAGCCTCTCATCAACAGGGAAGACCTTCTCATAGAAGAGAATGCCGCCGGTCTCCTCAGGAGCGCCCAGCACCTTGTTGACGGTGGCGCGGGGGATGTTGAAGGTAGTGGAGGAAGTGCCGTCGCCGAACTTGGCGGGAGCAATGCGCAGACGCACTTCGATACGCCAGTCGCTGTAGTACCTGGTGGTCTCATCGAAGTTGGTATAGTGCTTGGCGTCCGCGTAGGAGAGGGACTCCTTGGCGGCGGCGTCCTTGAGGGACATGCCTGCGCCGTTGTTGTCAGCCACTTTGTTCTTGCCGGTATCAGCCAGATACAGGACCTTGGAATCCTGCATGTAGATGGTGCGGCTCTT
>JAAWQM010000069.1 GCA_022800525.1 Oscillospiraceae bacterium | reverse complement strand
TAGCTGTGAAACCCCTGGTGCCTGCTTCTTACGCCCAGTTTGGGGTGGGTGCTGGGTGGAAAGCGCGGACTCCCCGCGCTTGCGGCCGTAGGGCGTTCCCCAATGGCATGAGGAAGCCGACCCTGCGGTCGTGGAGACCTGTTTTTGTGCATAGGCGTACTCCCTTTGCGGTACTCCGACCTGTGTACGACTCAGGGTAGAAACCTGTATTGCGGTGCTACCCGGCCCTGAGCCGTGAACGCTGTGTGCAGATGTAGCCTGCCTTGCGTGGATATGGCGGATAGGAGAGTTACCCAGCGCTTCCCAGGCCAGGGAGGGGCTGCTATTGCTCCTTGAAACCATGTCTGCAAAAGAGGCTAAGAAGCGGTTTGACTGTGGTGGAAAACACCTAGGCTGTCGTCACTGGGCAGACAAGGGATTGCAGTGCGGACTAAGTGGCAGTCGGGCAGCGCGGTGGGCAACGCCGCGCCGGGGCGCCGAAAGGGAAACCGCCCGATCGGCAACGAGGGGTGCGTTCCGGGGAAATCCAGCCCGTACCTAAGCCGTAAGATTTACTTTGTCTGCTGCCGCCGTTTGGCTTTTTTGCGAGGGCACCTGCCCTCGCCTCCTTTTATGTGAAGAACGCGCAACGTGCAGAGTGAAAGGAACGAGTATCTGTAGATATCGGACTTCGCTGCATGTCAGCGAACAGAAATAAACCAGACATATCGGGAAAGTGAGGAGAGCGTTTCTTGGACACAGGAGACAGCAAAAAGAACGAAAAAAAGAAGGGGAAACCGGAAAAATCCTCCGGAAAATGGGCGGTGCAGGTATTTTTCATCGCGGTGGTCCTGTCCGCCGTCCTGAGCTTCGCCTCAGACAGCGCCCTGGACGGGGCGGGGGTGGCGGTGGCCATCGTCGTCCTGCTGGCTTTCATCCTGCTGGGCATTTTCTTTGATATCGTCGGCGTGGCGGTGACGGCGGCGGACGAGAAGCCCTTCCACTCCATGGCGGCCCACAAGACCCCCGGCGCCAAGGAGGCGCTGGGCCTCATCCGGAAGGCCGACAAGGTATCCAGCATGTGCAACGACGTGGTGGGCGATATCTGCGGCATCATTTCGGGCTCCACGGCGGCGGTAATCGTCACCCAGGTCCAGGGGGCCTTCGGCCTGTCCTCCATGGCGGCCATGGCGGTCTCCCTGCTGGTGACGGCCCTGGCCTCCGGCCTGACCATCGGCGGCAAGGCCCTGGGCAAGAGCTTCGCCATGGCCAGGAGCACGGCGGTGCTCCAGCTGGTGGGCCGGTTTTTACATCTGTTTTCCCGCAAGAAGAAGAGGTGACCCTTTCTTGATTTTAGAGCGAATTTCATCCCCGGCGGATCTGAAGGGCCTGAGCGGTCCGGAGCTGGTCCGGCTGTGCGGCGAGCTGCGGCAGTTCCTGGTGGACTCCGTCTCCCGCACCGGGGGACATCTGGCCTCCAACCTGGGGGCGGTGGAGCTGACGGTAGCCCTCCACCGGGTCTACGACACCAGCCGGGACCGGCTGGTCTTCGACGTAGGCCACCAGTGCTACGTTCACAAGGCCCTCACCGGACGGCGCGGGATGTTCGACACCCTCCGCCGGCTGGGGGGCCTCTCCGGCTTTCCGAAGCCGGAGGAGAGCGGCCACGACGCCTTTGTGGCCGGCCACGCGTCCAACTCCGTCTCCGTGGCCCTGGGCATGGCCCGGGCCAGGACCCTGACGGAGGAGGGCTACGGCGTCGCCGCCCTCATCGGCGACGGGGCCCTGACCGGCGGTCTGGCATACGAGGGCCTCAACGACGCGGGGGCCTCCGGGGAGCCTCTGGTGGTCATCCTGAACGACAACGGCATGTCCATCGATCCCAATGTGGGCGGCGTGGCCACCCACCTCAGCCGCCTGCGCCTGCGGCCCGGCTACTACCGGTTCAAGAAAGGCTACCGGGCGGTGCTCAACCACTTCCCCGGCGGGCGGCAGATCTACCAGTTCAACCACCGCATCAAGAGCGGCGTCAAGCGGGCGATCTACCCCTGCTCCATGTTTGAGGATATGGGCTTCACCTACCTTGGTCCGGTGGACGGCCACAATGTGGAACAGCTCTGTACCACCCTGGCCTGGGCCAGGGAGATGGACTGCCCGGTGCTGCTCCATGTGCGCACGGTGAAGGGAAAGGGCTACGCCCCTGCCGAGTTCTGGCCGGAGCGCAGCCACGGGGTATCGCCCTTCGACCCGGCTGTGGGGCCGGGGCAGGAGCGGAAGGTGGATTTCTCCTATATCCTCGGCCACGAGCTGGTGGAGCTGGCGGGGCATGACAGACGGCTGTGCGCCGTCACTGCGGCCATGGCGGAGGGCACCGGGCTGCAGGAATTCGCCTCCGCGTGGCCCAAGCGGTTTTTTGACGTGGGCATCGCCGAGGGCCACGCCGTGGCCATGTCGGCGGGGCTGGCGAAGCAGGGCATGGTCCCTGTGTTCGCGGTGTATTCCAGCTTTTTGCAGCGGGGGTTTGACATGCTGCTCCATGACGTTGCGCTCCAGCGGCTCCATGTGGTGCTGGCGGTGGACCGCGCGGGTCTGGTGGGGGCGGACGGGCCCACCCACCACGGCTGTCAGGACGTGGGCTATCTGACCCAGATCCCCGGCATGACGGTGTTGTGTCCGGCCTCCTTCGGGGAGCTGAAGGCCATGCTGCGGGCCGCGATTGCCATGGACAGCCCGGTGGCAATCCGGTATCCCCGGGGCGGAGAGTCGCGGCAGTACCCGGACTGGACGGGGGAGAGCGCGTCTGTCCTCCGGCGTGGGACGGATGTGACGCTGGTCTCCTATGGGCCGCTAACGGATGAGCTTCTGGACGCGGCGGAGCTGCTGGCGGAAAAGGGCGTCAGCGCGGAGGTAATCAAGCTCCACCGCATCGCGCCTTTGGACACGGAACTGGTCATCGAATCGGTCAGGCGCACCGGGCGGCTGCTGACGCTGGAGGACTGCAACGAGAACGGCTCCATCGGACAGCAGATTGCGGCGGCTCTGGCCCAGGCGGGAGCCGTGCCCAGGGCTCTGGTTCTGAAGAACCTGAAGAACGCTTTCGCCCCCCAGGGGACGGTGCCTCAGCTGCGGGAGCTGCTGGGACTGGACGCCGGGAGCGTGGCCGAAGCGGCGAAGGATATGCTATGATTTTCCGATGATAAAAAGGGGTCCGGTCAGGACAGTAAATCAGACATTTGGTTCTACATGGACGTATAGGGGGGAGCAGATAAACATGCGGAGCGTTAAAAAGGATATGCGCCGCAGCGGCTGGCCGCGTATCCTCCGGCGGGAGTACGTCAGCCGGGACTGCCGGATGTACGGACGCAGAGGAAAGGAGAGCCTGCTGGTCATCCGGGAGGTGACCGAACCGCTGTCCGTTCACGACGCCGGAGAGGATGTACTCGTCGTGGAGAAGGACTACGCCTGGGTGCAGATTGCGCTGGAGGGACTGCCCTTCTGGCTGACGGCCATGTACGACAACCAGGGGCGGCTGCTCCAGATATACTTTGACATTACTGGCGGGAACCGGTTCGACGATCCGGATAATCCGTGGTTTGAGGACCTGTATCTGGACATCGTAGTGAACAGCCGGGGCGAGCTGTATGTTCTGGACCAGGACGAGCTGGACGAAGCCCTGGCGGCGGGAGAGATTACGAAGGAAGCGCATGAACAGGCGGAGGCGGCCTGCGGACGGCTGTACGCCTATTTGGAGGAAAAGCGGGAAGTCGTGGCTGCGTTGTGCGGCCGGGTATACCGGGAGCTTGGGGAGCAGGCATCCCTTCAGTGAGCGAATGGGAGGGTACCATGAAAAATTATTATGGCAGTCTTTGTACTGAGATGTACGAGCTTCTGCACGCGGCTGCGCCGGAGGACGAATTGGCGTTCTATCTTTCCTGCGCAAAGAGGGGAGACCGGATTCTGGAACCCCTCTGCGGGAGCGGCAGGTTCCTGGTCCCTTTTTTGGAGCGGGGCTTTGATATCCAAGGCATTGACCTGTCCGGAGAGATGCTGGAAAAGCTCCGGCAAAAAGCGCCCGGCGCGAGGGTTGTACAGACGGATCTGATTGCCTATGAGCCGGAGGGACAGTTTGATTATATCTTCATTTCGTCAGGTTCGATCTCCTTGTTTACCGATCAAACGGCCTGCCGGAGTATCCTGTCCAAAATGCGGACGATGCTGAAAAAGGGCGGAAAATTTGTTTTTGCCGCTGAAACGATGGCGGACCGCTGCGCTGACAGCGGGGAAGCGCAGGTCACGGCTTCCGTTCAGACGGCGGCGGGGGAAACGCTGGTCCTCAAAACCCGGTATTTTTATGACGCGGAGACGCAGACACAGTTTTCACCAGGCGTCTATGAGCTGTACCAGGATGGAGAATTGCTGCAATCGGAGGAAATGGACTTTCAGACCCACCTTTACCGGCTGGGGGAAATGGAAGAAATGCTTGCGGAGGCGGGATTTTCAGAGATCAAGGTATATGAATCCTACGGCAAGAAGCCCGCAGCATCGGATCACGCAGAAATGTTTCTGTTTGAATGTACCTGCTAGATAACGGTACAAAGTACCGGATCTGTGTGGATACAGGGAGGAATGAGAAATGCTGCTGCATGAATTTGACCCCAACCCGGTGGCGGTTATCAACCCGTCCGACACACGCCCGCCGGTTGCGGGCTGTCCAAAGGTGGCGGTGTCCTGCTTTGAGCGGGGGACCTTCGGGCGGATGGTGGAGCGGCTGGGCGGAGTGGAAATCACCCGGATGAAGAAGGCCAATTGGGACACCCCGGTTTACCGGACGGAGTACAAGGGTGTGGAGATTGCCCTGTTTGAAGCCTATGTGGGCGCGGCGGGATGTGTGGGGGATCTGGAGGAGCTGTTTTATGTCGGAGTGGAGAAGCTGGTGCTGTTCGGCACCTGCGGGGTGCTGGACAAATCCGTCAGGGACTGCGGCGTCATTATCCCGACATCCGCCCTGCGGGACGAGGGAGCCAGCTTCCACTACGCGCCGCCAAGCGACGAGATTGAGGTGAACCGAAAGTATCGGGAGGAATTCATTGAAATTCTGGACCGCCATCAATGTACATACGCCCTAGGCAAGGTCTGGACCACCGACGCCTTCTACCGCGAAACGCCGGAGAAGGCGTCGAGGCGGAAGGCCCGGGGGTGTGTCTGCGTGGATATGGAGTGCTCGGCGGTGGCCGCGCTGGCGCAGTTCCGCGGGAAGGAAGTGTTTCAGTTTTTCCATGCGTCGGACTGTCTGGACGGCGGTGACTGGGATGAGTGGGGCCTCAGTCAGACCTCCAACATCACCGGGAAGGATAAGGCCGCGCTGCTGGCTTTGGAGCTGGCGGTCAGGATTGGGTAAGTAAGGAGCGTTCTTATGGGCAAGAAAATCAGATTGGACGTCCTTCTGACGGAAAAAGGCTTCCAGGAGAGCCGCCAGAGGGCTCAGGCCACCATTATGAGCGGGCTGGTGTACGTGAACGGCCAGCGGGTGGACAAGCCCGGGACGGCGGTGGACCCGGAGGCGGAGATTGAGGTCCGGGGGAGCACCCTGCGGTATGTGAGCCGGGGCGGACTGAAGCTGGAAAAGGCCATGGATGTCTGGCCCATTGAATTGAAGGGTAAGATTTGTATGGACGTGGGCGCGTCCACCGGAGGGTTTACCGACTGTATGCTGCAAAACGGGGCGGCGAAGGTCTACGCGGTGGATGTGGGCTATGGCCAGTTGGCGTGGAGCCTGCGCAGTGACGGGCGTGTGGTGTGTCTGGAGCGGACCAACGCGAGGTATCTGGACCGTGAGACCATTCCGGAAGAACCGGAGTTCTCCAGCGTGGATGTGAGCTTCATTTCTTTGAAGCTGATTCTCCCGGCGATTGCCGGAGTGCTGAAGGACGGAGGAGAGGCTGTCTGTCTTGTGAAGCCTCAGTTTGAGGCTGGCAGGGAGAAGGTGGGAAAGAAGGGCGTGGTCCGGGACCCCGCCGTCCACCGGGAGGTACTGGAGCATTTCCTGGAGCACGCCCGGGAGAGCGGGTTCACGGTACTGGACCTGAGCTGGTCGCCCGTCCGGGGGCCGGAGGGGAATATTGAGTACCTGGGCTGGCTGCGGAAGGCGGCATGGGAGGAGAAGGCGTTTGACCTGACTGCGCTGGTGGAGGCGTCCCATGAGGAGCTGGAGCATACGTTTTGAAAGGAGAGACGATCATGACGGATTTCAGCGTCAACGAAATGCTGGAGATGCAGAAAGCCCTACATGAGAAATACAAGGATCAATGGGAACCCATTTCCGCGAAGGCAGGACGGAGCCATCTGCTCTGGATGATCGGCGAAGCAGGCGAAGTGATCGACATTATCAAGAAGCATGGAGACGAAGAGGCCGCTGCCGATGCGGAGCTGAGAAAGGACCTTGTGGAAGAGCTGGCGGATGTCCTCATGCATTATACGGATATCCTGTTGTGCTATAGCATATCTGCCGGTGAATTGAAGCAGGCGTTTTCGGGAAAATTTGAGAAAAATATGAAGCGTTGGTAAGTTCCCGCTTGCCGGTGAACGGCGGGCCGCCCGCGCCTATTCTGGCATTTGGCCGTAGGGGAAAGGGGGAAAGACCTGTGAAGAGAAGCATGACGGGTATTGCGGTCCTTCTGTTTGCGATTTTATTGCAGCTGAGCGGCATGGGAATAGAAGGACTTACCATACTCCTTGGTATAGCGGGGCTTTTTATCACGATATACAGTGAGATCGAATCAAGGAAATAGGATCAGGTATACAGGGAAGCATTTTCATTGCCGGAGAACGACACGGAGGTGCGCATGATGAAGCGCGTGATATTGTGCCCGAACCCCTACCGGGATAAAGGGCTGGCCGCCGCGAAGGCGGCGGAGAGCATCCTGCGGAGCGCAGGGCTGAGCACGGTGTACTGTCTGCCTTTCAAGCCGGAGGGGGGAGACGGGCAGTTCGACGTGCCCTGCCGTCCGCTCCAGCAGGAGCTGCGGCGCAGCGACCTTGTGGTTGCCTTCGGCGGGGATGGGACCATCCTGCATCTGGCCCGCGCGGCCTCCATGCGGGGGATACCGGTGCTGGGGGTGAACCTGGGGAGCCTTGGGTTCATGTCCGACCTGGAGCTGAGCGAGCTGGAGCTGCTGAAAAACCTGGCGAACGGGCACTACCGGAAGGAGAAGCGGATGATGCTGGACGTGGCCGTGCTGCGGGATGGCCGCGCGGTGTATACCAGCGGAGCGCTGAACGACGCGGTAGTGACCAAGGGAGCTATGGCCCGTGTGGTGCGGCTTCAGGTGACGACGGGAGAGGACCAGCTGGGGATTTTCTCCGGGGACGGCGTGGTGGTTGCCACGCCAACGGGGTCCACAGGGTATTCGCTGTCGGCGGGGGGGCCGATTGTGGAGCCAACGGCGCAGAATTTCGTTATCAGTCCCATCTGCGCCCACTCGGTGTTCAGTAAATCGTTTGTGTTGTCGGCGGCGGGGACGGTGACAGTGACTCCGGCGGAGCTGAACCGGAAGCAGGTTTATCTGTCGGTGGACGGAGGGAAGGCGTTTGCGCTGCGTCAGGGGGACAAGGTGCGCATCTGCCGGTCGCGGTATGAGACGGAGCTGCTGCGGCTGACGGATAAGAGCATTTATGAGATACTGAGAACAAAAATGACAGGAGGCATCGGACATGAAAAATGACCGGCAGAGCAGGATCTTGGAGATCATCGAGCAGGAGAATGTGGAGACACAGGAGCAGTTGCAGCAGCGTTTGCAAGAGCAGGGGGTCATCTGCACCCAGGCGACGATTTCGCGAGATATCAAGCAGCTGCATCTGGTAAAGGAGCCGGTCGGACAGGGGAGGTACCGGTATACGGTGTCCAGCCAGCGCAGCCGTCTGAATGTGGCGGACAAGCTGCGGGGGATCTTCCGGGAGAGCATTGTGAGTATCGATAATGCGCAGAACATTGTGGTGATTAAGACCATGTCGGGGCTGGCCAACGCGGCGGCGGCGGCGGTGGACAGCATGACCGTACCGTATATGGTAGGGAGTCTGGCGGGAGATGACACGGCGTTCCTGGTAATGCGGGACACCGAGTCGGCCAAGAGTTTTTGTGAGGAAGTCCATGAGATGCTGAAATGATATGCCGCCCTGCGGCCTTCGGGCGATGCTCAAGGGATTTTCAAGCCTGCGGTTTGAGCGCGTTTTTTGGTACTTTTGCCGCGGGGCAAAGGTACCCGAGGGGTCCGGGGGCTCCTCGCCCCCGGACTGTCGAGAGGAAACAACTCCCCCCTTGCCGCTGGAAGCGGCAAAGAAACGGAGGATAGGACCATGCTGCAACTCCTGCATATAGAGAACATAGCCGTCATCGAGGAAGCGGACATCACCTTCGACGAGGGCTTCAACGCCCTTACCGGCGAGACGGGAGCCGGTAAGAGCATCGTCATCGACGCCATGGGCGCGGTGCTGGGCCAGCGTACCAGCCGGGACCTGATCCGCACCGGGGCCGGCAAGGCGTTCGTCAGCGCCGTATTTACCAACGTGCCCGCCATGCCCGCGCTGGAGGAATCCGGCGTCCGGACAGAGGACGGCGAGCTGCTCCTGCAAAGGGAAATCTACGCCGATGGGAAAAACGTCTGCCGGGTGGGGGGACGGCCCGTTACTGTCGCCCAGCTCCGTAAAATAGGGAACTCCCTGCTGAACATCCACGGCCAGCACGACGGCCAGCAGCTCCTGGACGAGGAGCAGCACGGCGCGTACCTGGACAGCTTCGGCAGAGTGGACAAGGAGCTGGAGGCTTACGCCGCCTGCTATGAGACCATGGAGGCCACCCGCCGGAAGCTGAGAAGCCTGCAAATGGACGAGGCGGAAAAGGAACGCCGGGTGGACAGTCTGAATTTCCAGATCAACGAGCTGGAGCGGGCCAATCTCCAGCCTGGAGAGGAAGAGACCCTTCTCCAGCGGCGGAACCTGCTGCGCAACAGCGAAAAATTCATGTCCGCCATTCAGGGAGCCGTGTGGAGCCTCACCGGAGGCGACGAGGGCGGCGGCGCGGTGTCCGGGCTGCGGGAAGCGTCCGGTTCCCTCTCCGGCGTGAAGCATCTGGACGACCAGTTCGGAGAGCTGAGCGGACGGCTGGAGAACCTGTACTCCGAGGCCTACGATGTGGCGGAGACCCTGCGGGATCTGGCGGATTCCTTCGACTTCAGTCCCCAGGAGCTGGACGAGCTGGAGAGCCGTGCGGACCAGCTGTACCGTCTGAAAAAGAAGTACGGCCCCACCGTGGAGGATATGCTCGAATACCTGGAGAAGCGGCGGGAGGAGCTGGACCAGATTACCTTCGCCGCCGATACCTCCGCGCGATTGGAGAAGAACCTGGAGAAGGAGCGTCAGAAGGCGATGAAGGCCGCCAAGGCCCTCTCCGGGGCGCGAAAGGCGGCGGCGAAAATCCTGGAGGAGCGCATCCAGGACGAGCTGCGCCAGTTGGATATGCCCAAGGTGCGGTTCATGATCTGCTTTGAGGAAAAGGAACTGGATGCTTCCGGTATAGACGTGGTGCGCTTCCTCATGTCCGCCAACGTGGGAGAGGAGCCCCGTCCCATCAACAAGGTGGCCTCCGGCGGCGAGCTGGCCCGGATTATGCTGGCATTGAAGAACGTGCTGGCGGAGAATGAGCTTATCGGTACGCTGGTCTTCGACGAGGTGGATACCGGCGTCAGCGGCCGCGCGGCCCAGAAGGTGGCCGCCAAGCTGGCGCAGGTCAGCCGCCGGAAGCAGGTCCTGTGCGTCACCCACCTGCCCCAGCTGGCGGCGATGGCCGACACCCATTTCTGCGTGGAGAAGGGAGAACGGGCGGGCCGGACCTACACCCAGGTGGTCCGTCTGGACCGGGAGCAGCGCAGGGGCGAGCTGGCCCGGCTCACCGGGGGGGAGCGCATCACCAACGCTATGCTGGCCGGAGCGGAGGAGCTGCTGGCCGGGGCGGAGGAGTACAAAGAGAAGCTGTAGTGAGCAGAGAAAGGAACCCCTATGGAAGGCGTGGAATATTATAAAAACTACCTGTCCACCGTCCACCCTATACGGAAGACGGCGGGACAGAAGAGCGAGGCCCGCCAGTGGCTCCTGCGGGAGCTGAAGCGGTCAGGCTGGAAGGCCTGCGAGGAGACCTACGGCAAGTTCAACGGCAGCGTCAACATCATCGCCGGGGACCCGGAGAAGGCGGAAGTGTTCATCTGCACCCACTACGACACCGGTTCCCGGATGGTCATTCCCAATTTCATGTCCCCCACCAATGTGCTGGCCCATGTGCTCTATCATGCGGCCTCTGCGGTGGCGCTGTTCGCTGTGGTGTTCGCCGTATCATTGGCGGTGTGCTTCCCGCTGAACAAGCCCCAGTGGATGCTGCCGCTGTTCATGGTCCTGGCGCTGGCGGCCTTGGGATTCGCGGCATTCGGACCCGCCGGCAAGTCCAGCGCCAACAGCGGCGATTCCGGCGTGCTGACGCTGCTGGCGTTGGCGCGGGAGGCGGCGTTTGACAAGCGGGTATGTCTGGTGCTGTTCGACAACAACGAGCGGAACCTGCTGGGCGCGTCCGCGTTCAGGAAGAAGCATATCGCCGCCGCCACGACCCGGCTGTTCATCGACCTGGACTGCGTGGGCGACGGCGAGAGCCTGCTGCTCCTGCCCTCCAAGTACAGCAGGTGGGACGGCCCGCTGCTGGACGCTTTGGCGGAAGCTTTTCCGGAGGGAGAGGAAGCCAGGCCGGTCCTGCGGACCAAGGGCTTGCACTACTACCCGAGCGACAACCGGCGGTTCAAGTTCCACGTGGCGGTCTGCGCCTGCCGGCATCTGGCGGGTCTTGGATACTACATCCCGCACCTGGGCACCGGGAAGGACATGGCGCTGCGGGTGGAGAACGTCGCTTACGCCGCCCGGAGTCTGGCGCGGTTTCTGCCGTTGTATCTGGGAGATGCGTGAGAATTCCGGCGGGGCTATTGATTTTTCAGGTACGATAAAGTACAGTTTACAGGAACTACACGCAGACCGTGAAACGGGCTGCTGACAACAAACAGACGCTATGCTCCCGGCAAGGGGCATAGCGCCTGTTTGTTGTGGGGGGATCCAAAGGGGGCAGCGCCCCATTTGGCACACGACTTTGCGAAGCAAAGTGTAGTTTATACGCTCTGTCGGCGTTGCCGTGAAAATGCCGTTGGTGCCGGGAAGGGGAAGGGCTTTTGAAGCGTCAGGAAAACAGGGCTTTGTTTGGGGCTGGGAAGCCGGAAGCAAAGGGCTGGTTTCAGCAGCAGACAGGGCGTATATAAAAACCCCGTCCCTCGTCTACCGTCCCCAGCCTATGGGACAAAATGTCCCATACCTTTGGACACCGTGTAGCCGTCATTGGTGAGATAAAGCTCCAGCACGTCGGCCAACTCCTTTTCATCATCAACTACCAGGATGTGAGCGAGGTTGTTCCCAGCGTTTGTCACTTTACTTCCGCTCCCTTTTTTTCTTGCAAATGCCAACAATTGTGTTGGCGGCACTCAGCACGATAAACAGGCCTGTAAAGTTGATCCAAATATCCTGATACGCTGTTTTTGCCAATGGTTCCCGCAAACTGGTAAACCAGACATAGGCGAAAGCCAGCAGCTGGGACGGGATGTACGCGACCACATACCGCAAAATCAACGGCTTAATGGGCAGACTGGTACACAGCTCAAACGCTGCAACGCCGATCAGCAGGATAATGGCCCTGTCCAGTTCGTGCCAGTTGCCGCTGGGGTCCTC
>JAAWQM010000068.1 GCA_022800525.1 Oscillospiraceae bacterium | reverse complement strand
TTCTCGCAATCCGTTTTTTTGAGCCGCTATTCGGGGCTCTTATTGTTGTGCCCTTTTTCGGACTGCCTCCCTGGCTACTTCGTTTCAAACTTTACTTCCGGGCTTTATAACAACCTTCAGGATACGCGTCATCTCTGCAGGGGCGGATATCATCCGCCCGCTCCACCGGAACGCACGGCAGCCCTTGGGAAACGGGCGTAATACCCGCCCGTACAGGGATTATGCCAACCATTCTGAACGGTGAAACAGCCGGCCCTTATATGCGCTTCCGGTAGGCAAGATACCGTCCCACCAAATGAAAGTCCAGCTCCGGCATAAGCCGGTTCATCTCATCGTCTGTGCCCACGAAGAAAGTCATATACTTCGAGCCCTGCCGTTTTCCCTCATTCAGGAACCGGGTCAGCAGCCGCCGGTACAGTCTCTCATGAAACTGTCCGTCCTCACAGGCCAGGGCGAAGATTTCGCACATGCTGCCGTTAAAGTTTGCCATGACCTCCCCGGCTATGCCGTTTTCCTCCGCCACAAACAGGTTCCACTGGGAGAGTTTTTCCCGGACCCGCCGGGAATTCCAGTACATGTCGTCTTCAATCGTCCGGTGGACCCGCTGAAATTTCTCAAAATTTTCCTCCGTGATCCGCTCCACGGACGGGTCATCTGGAACCGGGTCGTACCGGTCGAAAAAGAAACTGTAATTCTGTGCGTCGTCCAACTCACAGAACCCTGCACCCTCCGCCCAGTCCTTCGCCTCCCGATTCTCCGCCGGGAAGCCAATCAGCCAGTCGTAGCCGGGATACCGGGCCGCCAGATAGCCGGAAAGTTCCTCCAGCGCCCCGGCGGCGTTCCGCCGGATGCAGGAGGTATAGAGCTGCAAATAGTGGTCCTCCGGCCAATAAAAGTAGTGGAGCCACCCCTCCACCGCGCCGTCCGCTTGGTAGAGCAGGATCTCCCTTGTTGGACTTGTGAAGGCCCTCCTGGCCTCGGCGATGAAATCCGCCTTTGTCTTGATGCCGTCAAAGTAGACGGGGTAGAAGCTTCGGGCGGGGTCCAGGGCCAGCTCATAGGCAAAATCGATGTATTTGTCGAAATCTTTCTCTTGTAATGGTATTAACATGTATTTCCTCCATGTTTTGATTTCATGCCGCCGGGACCGCCGCCTTCGCCTGGACGATCAGCTTTACGCCCTCCATCCACTGAACCTCCACAACCTCTCCGGCGGAGATAGTCCTGCCGTCCGCGCTGCGGGCGGTCCAGGTCTTGCCGTCCACGTACACCGCGCCGGAGGGCCGGGAATTGTCAATGTCCTCCGTGACCCGCGCCTCCATGCCCAACAGGCGGTCGGCGTTGGTGGCGACTTTATAGGGATCAATGTACTGTTTGGCCAGGGGCCGGACGAGTGAGGCCCCCGCGATGGACAGGACGATGAACAGCAGCAGCTGAATCGGGAAGGACACTCCGAAATAGGCGGCGAAGACCGTCACCAGCGCGCCCGCAGAGCACCAGACCGAGACCAGCGACATGGTAGCCGCTTCCAGAAGGAGCGTAATGACGGCGACGGCCAGCCATAAGAATACCAGATGTACCATTCTATAATACCTCCTCTTTGCAGTTGCTGATTTCCTCCAAAATCATTATACTACAGGAATATGTTTTCGTCAATGTAGAGAAAAATTCCTTTGCAGTCCCTCTGGCTTCGGAGACGGTCCGCCGCTCGTGAGTGATGCTTTCATCCAGCCCGAACAGGCCGGTTCTGAGTTTCCGGCGCGGATTCTATCTGCCGTACAGCTCTTCGATATGAAACACATCGTTCATCTGATCGTAGAGCAGGAACTGGGAGAGGAACAGGATGTACCACACGCCTGTTACCGGCAGCAGGAGCAGCGTCCAGGGCGCGAACAGCACAAGGACGGCCCAGTAGACCATCTGGAGCAGCCCTACCCCCATCACCCGCCAGAAGTGCTGGATGCAGAACAGCAGACAGTTTCGCAGCCGGATGCCCGCCTTCTGGCGGAACAGCGCCAGCTGCGGCCAATACAGTGAGTTGAGCACAAGCGCCAGCAGCAGCGAGAACAGGTACAGCAACGCTGTCCCCAGAGAGGGCGGAGCCTCCGCCCACCAGAAGAGCATTCCCATAAAGGCGTACAGGCCCAGCATGAGGCCCAGCAGCGCGCCGGGAAGCAGGCTGTCCCGCCAGTTCTGCCTCCAGGAGCGGAGGCAGGCGTCCTTCCACGGCATGGGATCATCCCGCATTCCCCGCAGGAGCGCGTCATACATCCCCGCCAGAAAGGGTCCCGCGATCATCCCGCCCAGAATGGAGCAGGGCAGCAGCACCAGCACGCTGCTGGCCCCTATGGCATAGAAGATCCCAGCCGCCAGCGGCGCAAACCCGACCAGCGTCAGCAGGTTGAGCTTCCACCACCGCCCGAAGTGGCTGCCCAGAAGCTGGCGGTAGCGGCAGAAGCCCGTCTGCCGCTGACTCTCGTCGATGTGCGGATCGTCCGGTAAGAACATTCCCATGATGCGTCCCTCCTCAGGTACTGTAGTGGCAGTGTTCCAGGAAATCAGCCAGGATCTCCTGCACGCCGCCGGTGAATTCCTCCCGGCAGGAAATTTCAACGTTGACCGCGTAGTTCCGGTACACGCCGAAGGCGGACGCGCCCCGCTGATAGGGGTTTGTTTCGGAGCGGTAGGTGTGCGTGATGACGGTGAAGCTCTGCCCGTTATAGACGGCCTCCGCCGTATCCTCCACGGTATACATGGAGTGCGCCATGTCCAGCAGCTCCGCCGCCTGCGCCTGCGCCTTTTCCGCCGAGTCATGCCCCGCCAGCAGCAGGCAGATCTGCGCGTCGTATACCGTGGCGTCGTCACCATCGGCGTTCACAAAGGGCGTCTCCCCGCCGATGGACCAGGCGGCGTAGTACATCCCTTTTTGGGCCAGCGTGTCGTTGTTCTCCTGAAGCTCCAGCCCGCCGGGGGTGTCCACGCCGATGACGTTTCCCACCGTCACCCAGTCCTCGCTCCATGCCGCGCCGTCCGCCGCTTTCTCCGGGGCGGGCTGGGCGCAGCCCGCCAGACAGACGCAGAGCAATGCGCCAAGCCATAAGGCAGTTGACCTTTTCATATGTCAGTCCTCCTTTTCGTCTCTCGTCGTCCCGCCGGGGGCGTATCGCACCGGCAGGCACACCAGGGCGGGGATGTTGGTCCGGTCCTTGGCCAGCAGCAGGTCCACACAGGTCTCCGCCATCCTCTGCACCGGCTGAACGATGGTGGAGCAGTACAGCGCCTCGCCGCCGAAGCGGCGGATGCCGTCGAAGCCGATGATCTGCACGTCCTCCGGCGCCCGGAATCCCATATCCTTCAGCGTCTTCCGGATCTTCCAGGCCACCAGGTCCGTGGAGCAGAAAATACCGTCGATGTCCAGCCTGCCGTTCTTCATATGGGAAAGGAAAAAATCGCGGAACAGTCCCCAGTCGTCCCCGTCGTTGAGCCGCAGGGTGTCGTAGGGAACCTGCCGGGCGCGGCAGGCCATCTCAAAGCCGTCGCCCCGCTTGTCGGCCTCGCCGGGGCTGGCGGAGCCGGTGCGGAGGAAGGCCAGACGCCGGCACCCCAGCTCAATCAGCTTCTCTGCCGCCAGACGGCCTCCGCCGTAGTTGTCCGCCGCCACGCAGGGGATGTCGGGGCGGAAGCTGCGGTCGATGCCCACGAAGGGCAGGTCCTCGTCCACCGTCAGCGGGTTGTAGGTCAGGCCGATGATGCCGTCGGCCTTGTTCTGGCGGACCATGTTCACGCACGCCTGCTCCATCTCCGGATTGGAAGCGGTGACGTACAGCAGCATACGGTAGCCCCGCGCCGCCAGCGCCTCGCAGACATGCTGGGCCAGGGCCGCGAAAAAGGGGTGGTTGACTCCGGGCAGGATGAGGGCCACCGTAAAGGTGGACCCAGCCCGCAGGCCCCTGGCGTACTGGTTGACCTGATAGCCCAGCTTTTTGGCGGCGTCCTCCACCTTTGCGCGGTAGCTGTCGCCTACTGGGATGCCGTTGAACACCTTGGACACCGTGCCCAGGGCGACGCCTGCCTCCTGGGCGACGTCTTTCATAGTGGGTTGACTGTTTTTCATGGAATATGGCCTCCTGGTCGTGAAACAATTCATGGAATGGATATGCAAAGGAAGGCTGCATTTGCCCTGCACCTATCATAGCAGATATTTCCATGAAATGTAAAGGGATATTTCATTAAAATTTCATGAAACGATATATTTTGGCGAGATGCACAAAATCAACGGGAATGGTTTGTCAAAAGCGATAAAAATAGCTTGGATGCAGAAAAAATGGCAGAATCTTGCTTGACACAGCGGGAGGGCTCTGGTAATATAATGCCATCGAACAAATAACGTTTCACAGAATAAGACGGCGCAAACAGCCGTCTTATTCCAGAAATCCGCGTGAAACGTTATTCGCGAAGACGATCCTGACGCAAAGCGGAGAGGGAAAGCGGGGAGGTGGCAGTCTCAAACTATCGGACCGGACATCCAGCAAATACGTGTTTTAAGGAAGTGAGTCTTATGAGAAACAGCAAGCAAGTCATGCGCTCCCCCGATCCGGGCCTGCCCCAGGGAGGCCGGATCTCGGCGGCGGGCTCCGCCGCCCTGTCCCAGCGAAAGACGCTGGGACAAAGACTCCTGGAAAACTGGCAGCTCTACGCGCTGCTGGCAATTCCAGTGATTCTGACCATCGTTTACAAGTACATCCCCATGTACGGCATCCAGATCGCTTTCCGGGACTTCGACCCCAACCTGGGCTATCTGGGCAGCCGGTGGGTAGGCTTCGACTGGTTCACCCGGTTCTTCAAGGCCCCCACCTTCTGGCGGATGATGAAAAACACGGTGCTTATCAGCCTCTTCGGGCTGCTGTGGAGCTTTCCGGTGCCCATCATCCTGTCCCTCATCATCAACCAGGTCCGTTTCGCCAAGTTCAAGCGGGTGGTCCAGACGGTTCTCTATGCCCCCCACTTCATCTCCGTTATGGTCATCTGCGGTATGATCAAGATCTTCCTCAGTCCCACGGGCGGCCTGCTGAACCTGATCCTGGGCACCCAGATCGACTTTCTCACCCACTCCGAGTTCTTCCGGACCATTTATATCGCCTCCGGCATCTGGCAGGACGCGGGCTGGGGCTGCATTATCTATCTGGCCACTCTGGCCAACGTGGACCCCGGCCTCTATGAGGCGGCCAAGATGGACGGCGCGTCGGTGTTCCGGCGCATCCTGCACATCGACATCCCGGAGCTGATGCCCATGGTCATCCTGAATCTCATCATGGCCGCCGGCGGCATCATGAACGTGGGCTTTGAAAAGGTGTGGCTGCTTCAGACCGATCTGAACAAGGCCACCAGCGACGTCATCGCCGTCTACGTGTACCAGCAGGGTATCGAGCAGGCCAAGTACAGCTACTCCACCGCTGTGGGACTGTTCAATACAGCGATCAATATTGTGCTGCTGATCGTCGTCAACAGGGTTGTGTCCAAGGCTTCGGAAGTCGAGTTTGTGTAAGGGAGGAGACCGAAAATGGCAAACGCAGCTGCAAGAAAGAAAACATCCGCAGGCATGTCCGACAAGACCAGTGATATCGTCCTGACGGCCATCTGCGCCATCGCGCTGATTATCGTGGCCTATCCGCTGTACTACGTCCTCATCGCCTCCGTCTCCGACCCCTACGAGGTGTACGCGGGCAAGACATTCCTGTTGCCCAGCGGCTTCACCCTGGACGGCTACAAGGCGGTGTTCGCCGATCCGAAGATCGTCTCCGGCTTCCTCAACTCCGTAAAATATACCGTGATCGGCACCTGCTTCTCCGTCATCATGCTGTATATCACCGCCTATCCCCTGGCGGACAAGAACCTGCCGGGCCGGAAGTGGATCAGCCTCTTTTTCGTGTTCACCATGTACTTCGGCGGCGGACTGGTTCCCACCTATCTGGTGGTTCAAGACACCGGACTTATGGGCAGCATGTGGTCCCTGTTCCTCCCCGGCGGCGTGGGCGTGGGCAACATGATCGTAGTCCGCAACTATTTCCAGCACTCCATCCCCCACGATCTGGTGGAGGCCAGCGAGATCGACGGCTGTTCCAAGTTCCGCACCTTCCTCAGCGTGGTCATACCCCTGTCCCTGCCCATCCTGGCGGTCCAGGCGGTGTTCGCCATGGTGGCCTATTGGAACGATTGGTTTACCGCCATGATCTACCTGGGCGGCAAGGGCGAGCCGCTGCCCCTGGTACTGCGCGGCATCCTGATGAAGAGCTCCGCCGCCCAGGAGCAGGCGGCCATGATCTCCGGCGGCTACGCCGAGCTGAACAAGCAGACCGAGCTGATCAAGTTCTGCTCCATGATCGTGGCGGCGGTGCCCATGCTGATCGCCTATCCGTATGTCCAGAAATACTTTGAGAAAGGCTTCATGGCCGGCGCTGTGAAGGGTTAACCAATCAAGTTATTAAAAAAGGAGTAGAAAAATCATGAAGAAGTTCTTGTCCTTCTTGCTGGCGGCCGCAATGCTGCTGGCCCTGCTGACCGCTTGCGGCGGCGAAAACAATGCCCCTGCCAACAGCGGCGAACCCAATACCGACACCAGCCAGAGCGAGTTCAACGTCATCTCCGGCATCTCCGCCCTGTCCGGCGGCTATGACGACAACCCGGTACTCAAGCAGATGATGGAAAACGCGGGCATCAAAATCAACTGGGAGACCATGAGCGACTCCCTGGGCGAGCAGGTCAACATCCGCCTCCAGGCGGGCGGCGACAGCCTGCCCGACGCCGTGCAGGCGGTGGGCTGGTCCAACTACGACCTGGGCCGCTATGGCCGGGGCGGTTCCTTCATTGACCTGGCCCCCTACGTCACCGACCCTGAGATCATGCCCAACCTCTCCGCCATCCTGGAGAAGTACCCCAAGATCAAGGCCGCCATCACCCAGGACAACGGCGGCATCTACGGCCTGCCCGCCGCCGAGATGATGGGCACCGCCGCCACCGGCGCGGCGGACGACTACTCCATCCACTCCATCCAGCAGTTTTCCATGATTAATAAGGCGTGGCTGGACGACCTGGGACTGGCGGTTCCGGAGACCGTGGAGGAGCTGAAGACTGCGCTCCAGGCCTTCAAGGACAACGACATGGCAGCCAAGATGTACGGCGCGGACCCCGGCAATACCATCCCCATGAGCTTCGGCTTTGACCAGTGGTGCTGGGGCCAGAATATCTTTTACGCTCCCTTCGGCGTCACCAACTGGTCCGACGTGTGCATGGACCTGCGCCTGACCAAGGACGGCGAGGTGGTCTTCGACTGCGTCAGCGACGCATACCGCAACGCCATCACCTACTACCACGACTGGTATGCTGACGGCCTCATTGATATCGAGGTGTTCAGCCAGGACGACAAGCAGTATCTGGCCAAGTGCGCCCAGGGCTACGTGGGCGTGGCCACCTGGTGGGAAATCAACGAGCTGATGGCTGATCACGCCGCTGACTATGTCTACCTGCCTCCGCTGAAGGGCCCCGACGGAACCTGCACCGTAACCATCAAATCCGCCGGCAGCGCGGTCAACTCCGGCCAGCTTTCCATCACCAAGGCCTGCAAGAGCCCCGCCAACCTGCTGAAATTCTACGACCAGTGGTACACCGGTGAAAACGTCATGCAGCTCCAGTACGGCCCCATCGGCGTATACTTCGACGAGCAGAAGGACGGGGAGGGGATGTACGTCTCCATCACCGACGAGGAGGCCCGGGAGAAGTTCGGCAAGTCCGCAGGCGAGCTGAAGGCCGCCAGCGAGGTCCAGGGTCCCAAGCTGATCCTCTCCGAGTACTATACCAACGTCTTCCACATGGAGGACCGGGCCCTCCAGCGTCTGGACGATTTGCAGAACTTCTGGTTCAAGTATGTGGACGACTTCACCTTCTACCCTGTGGACTGCGTGTTCACCCAGAGCGAGCTGGATGACCTGGATCTCTACAAGCCCGACTTTGAGAGCCACGTCAAGGAGCAGGAGGCCCTGTGGTTCCGCGACGGCGGCCCCAGCGACGCCGAGTGGGAGGCCTATAAGCAGGAGCTGGCGGATACCTATGGCATGAACCAGATTCTGGAAATCTATCAGAACGCCTACGAGCGGTACATTGCCGCAGAATGATCTGATATCCTTCTTCTCTCTTCTTATATCTTGCGAAAAGGGGCGGCGCAGCGCCGCCCCTTTTCGCAAAAAGAAAAACGGAAAAGAAATGACTCATAACATAACCATCAGACTTTTGAAGCCGTCGGACATCAGTCCGCAAATGCTTGCATCCTTTCGCCGCAGGCAGGTGATATCCGACAAATGGGTGAGGGACGGAGACCGTTATAAACGGATAAAAACCAGTGAAATACGGGAATGGGACGAAAAAACGCGCGCCTGGCTCCCGCAATACCTGCTTCAGCAAATGGCCAGAGGCGGTTTCGCTGCCGGAGCCTTCGCTGCGGGCCAGATAGTTGGCTTCGCTTCTCTGGACGGAATACTGCGGGGGGAGTCAGAAAAATATGCAAATTTGACCATGCTTTTTGTAGATGATGAGTGGAAACGGCAGGGGATTGGCAAGAGGCTGTTCCGCCGGATTTGCATCTGCGCACAGAGCATGAATGCCGATAAAATATTTATTTCAGCAATTCCATCCCATGATACGATTTCATTTTATTGGAACATGGGATGTTCAGATGCGGCATATATACCAGACAATTTTATTGACACAGAGTATGACCGGTACTTAGAATATGATTTGAACTGTCATAAACCTTTTTGCAGGAGGAACATCAATATGATCAGCGAAGCGCTCCGGAAGGCCCGTGACTTCGAGGCCCGGTACGGTCCCCACATCCCCGCCTGCGAGCGGCCCGCCTTCCACGTCACGCCCACCATCGGGTGGATGAACGACCCCAACGGGTTCTCCCTTTATAAGGGCGAGTACCACCTGTTCTACCAGTACCACCCCTATTCCAACGAGTGGGGTCCCATGCACTGGGGACATCTGAAAACTAAGGATTTCATCCGCTGGGAGCGCCTGCCCGCCGCCCTTGCGCCCGACTGCGGCTACGACGCGGCGGGATGCTTCTCCGGCGGCGCGGCGGAGCTGCCCGACGGGCGGCAGCTGCTGCTGTATACCGGCGTCCAGCGGGGCCGCAATCCGGAGGGCTATATCCAGGACATCCAGACCCAGTGCGTCGCCATCGGCGACGGGGTGGACTATGAGAAATGCCTGGACAATCCCGTCCTGACGGAAGAGGACCTGCCGGATGGCGGCAGCGCCATTGATTTCCGGGACCCCAAGGTCTGGCGGGAGGATGACGGCACATACCGCGCCGTTATCGGCAACCGCACGGAGGACGGCAGCGGGGCGATCCTGCTCTACCGCAGCCCGGACGGCTTCCGGTGGGGGCTGGAGCGGACCCTGGACCGGTGCTGCAACCAGTACGGCAAGATGTGGGAGTGTCCGGATTTCTTCCCTCTGGACGGGAAGCAGGTCCTCCTCACCAGCCCCCAGGATATGACGCCTGTCGGCCTGGAGTTCCACGCGGGCAACGGGACGCTGTGCCTCATCGGGGACTATGACCCGGACGGCAGGGGCTTTTCCCGCCAATATGTGCAGGCCATCGACTACGGTCTGGACTTCTACGCGCCCCAGACCCTCCTGGCCCCGGACGGACGGAGGGTGATGATCGCCTGGATGCAGAACTGGGCTACCACCGGGGCGAAGCCTTATCACTGCCGCTGGTTCGGACAGATGACCCTGCCCCGGGAGTTGTCCGTGAAGGAAGGGCGGCTGTACCAGGTCCCAGTGCGGGAGCTGGAGAACTACCGGGGCCAGTGCGTCATGCACCGCAATATCCCCGTCAGCGGCGAGGTGAACCTGCCCGGCGTCCAGGGGAGGACGCTGGACATGACGGTTACCGTCCGGCCTATGGGGAACGAGCAGTACCGCTGGTTCCGCGTCCGGGTGGCCAAGGACGGCGAGCATGAGACCATCGTCCGCTACCGGCCCAGCGACGGCACGGTGAAAATCGACCGAACCCGCAGCGGCCTGCCCCATGATATCGTACACACCCGCAGCTTCCTGGTGCGCTGCCGGGGCGGCGAGATCAAGCTGCGCGTCATCCTGGACCGGTTCAGCCTGGAGGTTTTTGTCAATGACGGCGAGCAGGCCGCCAGCGCGGTGATCTACACCCGGCAGGAGGCTGACGCCATTACCTTTGAGGCCGGAGGCTCGGCGCTGATGGATGTGGAGAAATATGATCTGGCCTTTGATGAGGAGGAGTGAACATGGGCGAAAAAGCCTTTGATGTGGCGGCGCTGGGGGAGCTGCTGATCGACTTTACGGAAAACGGCCTCAGCGAACAGGGCAACGTCCTGTTCGAGGCCAACCCCGGCGGCGCGCCCTGCAACATGCTGGCCATGCTGAAAAAGCTGGGCCGGAGCTGCGCCTTTGTGGGCAAGGTGGGGGACGATATGTTCGGACGGCAGCTGAAGGCTGTGGCGGAGGACGCGGGCATCTGCATGGACCATCTGACGGTGGACCGGGATGCCCGCACCACCCTGGCCTTTGTGAAGAAGCTGCCCGACGGCGACCGGGATTTTTCCTTCTTCCGGAACCCCGGCGCGGACATGACGCTGATGGAGGACGAGATCCCGGCGGACGTTATTGCCAACTGCCGGATTTTCCACTTCGGCTCCCTCTCCATGACCCATGAGGGCGTGCGGAGAGCCACCCGCAAGGCTGTGGAGGCTGCAAAGAAGGGCGGGGCGCTGCTCTCCTTCGACCCCAACCTCCGGCCCCCGCTGTGGGCGGACCTGGAGGAGGCGAGGGCGCAGATTGGCTGGGGCCTGGAGCAGTGCGATATCCTCAAAATCGCGGACAACGAGCTGGAATTCATGGCCGGAGAGACGGACTTCGACAAGGGAGCCGCCATCCTGCAAGAGAAGTACCCCAACATCCGCCTGCTGAATGTCACGGCGGGGCCGGACGGCAGTTACTCATATTACGGCGGCGGGCGGGTATTCGAGCCCGCCTGCAGGCTGGGCGGCGTGATTGAGACCACCGGCGCAGGGGACACCTTCTGCGCCTGCACGCTCAATTTTGTGCTGGACCACGGACTGGAGGGCCTGACGGCGGACAGTTTGGCCGGTATGCTGCGCTTCGCCAATGCGGCGGCCTATCTGGTCACCACCAGAAAGGGGGCCATCCGCTCCATGCCGGAGCGGGAGCAGGTGGTGGAGTTGCTGAAAACGGGAGCGGACGGGGATCAAGGCGGATTGCTCCCCGCCCGGCAGCGCCGCGCAGGACCGTAGGGCAGGAACAGGCTATTCAAACAGAATAAAACCGGACGCTTCTCCTTCAACGAGGAGAAGCGTCCGGTTTTTGTACAGTATTTTCATCAAATCACGTGTGAACTGTGTTTTATTGTTACAGAAGGTATACTCAATGTAACGAGGATTTCAACTTGTTTTTACAAATAATATCGGCAGGCTTTTCTCGAAAATAAGGGGTAAATCATAATTTTTTTCACTTTTGCATCTTGTTACAAAAAGTATACCTTTTGTAACAAGCCGATGGTTGAAGGAGGTGCGCAGGTCCGATGTCCAAGAAGCCAACGAAGCCCTGCAATAAGGCTGGCCGGATGATTCAGCTCGACCCTGGCGGAAAGCAGACTGAGCTGCAAAGCCAGCTGAAGGAGCTTGCCAGAGAAATCGGCTCCGGGCTGTCCGAGTTGGAGCCTTCGCAGAGCAAGGATTTGCTGGGAGCCTTTGTCTCAGAATTGTTTCTGACGGTGGCTGAACAAACGCAGCATCGGGACCGC
>JAAWQM010000067.1 GCA_022800525.1 Oscillospiraceae bacterium | reverse complement strand
CGCTGGCGCGTCACTGCCCAGATGGCTCTGTCCCTTTAACAGGGCGTCAGCCGGAGTTGGAATATTACCAGACCCCCAGATCAGATGCCCGAAGGACCTCTTGTTCACGGGGCATCGCAGCTCTTCATTTGCAGGCGTGTCCGAAAATCCCCCGCCGAGGTCATGCCGGAGGCATCACCGAGAAGGGAGTCCAGAACCGCAGGTTCTGGGGTACTTTTGCCTACTTTTCCTACAAGGGAAAAGTAGGCCGCCGTCCGGGCGCGGGTGCCCGGGGTATCAAATAGGATCACGTAACCCTCGCGCCGGGACGGCGCGAAGAAGAAAACAACAGTTGAAAAAATCCCCCCAATGGCGTACAATACAGGTACAAGAAAGAAAACGGAAGCTACCCCCGGAAAAGAAAGGACAACACCAATGGAGTTTCAATTAAAACCCAACCTCCTGCTGGGCGCGGCCGCCGCGACTCAGATCGAGGCCGGAGACCAGAACAACAACTGGTACGGCTGGTACCGCCAGGGATATAGCGAGAACGCCGCCGGCCGCTGCAGCCACTGGCAGGAGGACCTGGATCTCATGTCCTCCATGGGCATCCAGTGCTATCGCCTGGAAATCGAATGGAGCCGGGTGGAGCCAGAGGACGGCGTATTTGACGAGACGGCCATCGCCCATTACCGGGAAGAAATCCAGGCCCTGCTGGACAGAGGCATCCGCCCCCTGCTGACCCTCCACCATTTCAGCACCCCCCTCTGGCTGGAGGCACGGGGCGGATTCGCCAACCGGGACAATATCACCTGCTACCTCCTGTATGTCCGTAAAATGGTGGAAAGCCTGGGCGATCTGGTCAGCGAGTATATCACCGTCAACGAGCCCAACGTCTACGCCTTCAACGGCTATTTTGAGGGCATCTGGCCGCCGGGCCGGAAGAGCCTGCTGGACATGTCCCGGGTTATGACCAATCTGGCCGCCGCCCACATTGAGGCTTACGGCCTCATCCGCAAGACCCGCCTGCAAATGGGCTTCACGGACACCAGGGTGGGCTTCGCCAACCACCTGCGCTCTTTCGCCCCCAGGGACCCCGCCAACCCCCTCCACCGCTTCTGGTCCTCCCGGGCGGAGCAGATTTTCCAGGGGAGCCTCACCCGCGCCATGTGCCTGGGCCGGACCGCCTTCCCGATCGGGAAGCACCCCTCCATCGTGCCGGGACGCTACTGCGATTTCCACGGCGTCAACTACTACACCCGTTCTACCGTCAGCGGCCCCGCCGACGGCGTGGCCCCGGGCTGCGCCGTGAGCGACCTGGGCTGGGAGATCTACCCCGCAGGCATCGCGGAGGCCGCCCGTAAGGTCTATGAGCTGCTGCCCAGGCCCATCTATATCACGGAAAACGGCGTCTGCGACAATGCGGACCGGTTCCGCGCGCGGTATGTCGCCGAGCATTTGCGGGCCATCTGCGGGAGCGGCCTGCCCGTCGAACGCTATTACCACCGGTGCTTCTGCGACGGATGGGAGTGGACCGGGGGCTTCGCCGCCCGTTTCGGGCTGGTCCATGTGAACTTCGACACCCAGGAGCGGACCGTGAAGCCCAGCGGCAAGTTTTACCGCCGGGTCATCGCCGAAGGCGGCGTCAGCGAGGCGCTGTACCGGGAATTCTGCGATGTCCCCTACCCGGCGCGTCAGGAGGAGGGCGCCTGATGGATTGGTGGAAGGACACGCTGATCTATCAGATCTACCCCCGCAGCTTCCAGGATTCCAACGGGGACGGCGTCGGCGACATCCCGGGCATCATCAGCCGTCTGGACCACTTGCAGGAGCTGGGCGTGGGAGCCATCTGGCTCAGCCCGGTCTACAAGTCCCCCAACGCGGACAACGGCTATGATATCAGCGATTACCGGGAGATCAACCCGGAATACGGAACCATGGAGGACATGGACCGCCTCATCGGGGAGGCCAGGGCCAGGGGCATCCGGATCATCATGGACCTGGTCATCAACCACACCTCCACGGACCATTACTGGTTCCGCCAGAGCCGGGACAAGAACAGCGCCTATGCGGATTACTACTACTGGGCCCGCGGCGGGGCGGACGGGAGCCTGCCCAACAACTGGACGGGCTTCTTCGGTGAGGACTGCTGGGAGTTCGACCCCCAGCGGTGCGAATATTACCTGCACCTGTTCGCGAAAACGCAGGCGGACCTGAATTACCACAACCCGGAGGTGCTGGAGGAGGTCAAGGACATCATGCGCTTCTGGCTGCGCAAGGGCGTGGCTGGATTCCGGTGCGACGTCATCAATATCCTGTGGAAGGACAGCCTGGAGAGCTCCCCAAAGCGCCTCGCCCTCACCGGCAGCGAGCACTACCTGTCCCTGGAGGGGACCCATGAGATTTTGCGGGAGCTGCGGCAGGTGCTGGATGAATACGACGCCATGACGGTAGGGGAAACCGTGTTTGTCACGCCCCGGCAGGCCCGCGATCTCTGCGCTCCGGAGCGGAACGAGCTGAACATGGTGTTCTCCTTCGAGCATATGGAGTGCGACCAGTATTTCCTCAAGTGGTTCAAGCGGAAGTTCCGGCCCAAGGCTTTTTTCGACTGTCTGACCAAATGGCAGAGGGAGCTGGATTGGAACGCCGTCTACCTGGAGAACCACGACCAGCCCCGCTCCATCCCCCGCTTTGGCAGCGAGCGGTACTGGAAGGAGAGCGGCAAGCTGCTGGCGGTCCTAGCCCTGACCCTGCGCGGCACTCCGTTTATCTATCAGGGGCAGGAAATTGGGATGCTGGATTTCGATTTTACCCGGATGCGGCAGCTCAACGACGTGGAGAGCAAGAACGTGGAGAAGATCCTGCGCCGGTTCCATATCCCCCAGAAGCTGCGGTGGAAGATCATCAGGCGGGCCAGCCGGGACAACGCCCGCACGCCCTTCCAGTGGACGGACGGTCCCAACGGCGGCTTTACGGACGGACGGCCCTGGCTGGGCGTGAACCACAACTGTGAGAGAATCAACCTGGCCCAGCAGGAGGCGGACCCGGACTCCATCTGGAGCTGGTATAAGGCGCTGTCCGCCCTGCGGCGGGAAACGGAGGTCCTCCGGCGGGGGACCTTTGAGCCGCTGGAGGCGGGAAAGCAGGTGTTTGCCTATAGGCGGGCGTCAGGAGAGGACGCCTGTACTGTCGTCCTGAATTTCAGCGATCAACCGGCGGAGGCCGCCCACCGGGGGGCGGTCATGATGGACAATTACGGCAGGGAGACCTTTGATGGCCGGATGCAGCCCTGGGAGGCGGTTATTCTGAGGCAGGGAAACTGACGGGAAACGCAGGGATCCTGCAGAAGGAGAAGAGAAACGATCATGATGTACAAGAAAGAACGCTTGGGCCGGTCCGGTCTCTGCGCGGCGCGCCCGGAGAAACGGGGGGATTGCAGGTGAACGTCCCCGCCTACGAGCTGATCCGCTCCGCCCGGCGGACGATGTCGCTGGAGATTACCAGGGACTGCCGCGTGGTGGTCCGGGCGCCCCTGCGGATGCCGGAAAAGCAGATCGACGCCTTTGTCTCCGGCCATGCGGACTGGATCACGGCACACATGGCCATCCAGCAAAAGCGCCGGGAGGACCACCCCGAGCCCACCCCGGAGGAGCGGGCGGAGTACATCCGCAGGGCTAGGGAGGAGCTGCCGGTAAGGGTGGCGAAATACAGCCGGATCATGGGGCTGTACCCCGCCGGGATCACCATTACCGGGGCGGAGAAGCGGTTCGGAAGCTGCTCCGGCAAGAACCGGATTTGCTTCTCCTGGCGGCTCATGGGCTACCCGGAGGCGGCCATCGACTACGTGGTGGTCCACGAGCTGGCCCATATCCGCCATAAGGACCACAGCAAGGCGTTTTACGCCTGCGTGGAGGAGGTCCTGCCGGACTGGCGGGAGCGGCGGAGGCTGTTGAAGGAATAAAGAACGCGGCGCGTCCGGAAAAACCGGACGCGCCGCTTGCCTGTGAATCAGGGACCGGCCGCCGTGATCAGCTCCACCAGCTGCCCGGCCCGGACGTCCACCAGCCCCTTGTCGGTCAGCTTCAGCGCCGGACTGACGGGCAGGCCCAGGGTACACAGGGACATAATGGGAGCCCGGTGGGTATAGCCCATGGCGTGTAGGTTCTCCCGCACGGCGTGGAGGTCCGCGCCCACCTGTTCCGCGGACGCCTCGGAGAGCAGGCCGCACACTGGCAGGGGAAGCTGCGCGGTCACTTCTCCGTCCAGGACGGTGAGAATGCCGCCCTGAAGCGAGCGGAGGCGGTTGACCGCCGCCGCCATGTCCGCCGGGTTCCGGCCCAGAACGAACAGATTGTGGTGATCGTGAAAATAGGTGGTGGCGACCGCCCCGCTGTGAAGGCCGCAGCCGGCGACCAGCCCAAAGGAGATAGCGCCGGATTTCCCGTGCCGCTCCAGCACGGCGGCCAGGGCGCAGTCACCGGACCGCCAGTCGATGCGGCCGTCCCGGACCGGGAGAACCACCCGGCGCTCTTTGGTCTGGGTGACGGCGGGCGAGACCTCGATGGCCCGCGCCTCCACCCGGGAGGTCCCCTCCGGGGCGGGGAGGCGGAAAGTCTCCGCCGATACGGGAGCAACCTGGACCGTGCGGTAAAAGTCCTCCGGGAAGGGGGAGGTCCGGGCGGCGGCGGGCGCCTGGGGCGCGGCGGCGTCATAAATGCGCCGGCCCCCCTTGAAGACCATCTCCGGACGGAAGGAGGCGGGGTCGCTGAGAAGGATGAAGTCCGCCAGCTGTCCCGGCGCGATTGCGCCCCGGTCATAGAGCCGCATCCGCTGGGCGTTGTTCAGGGTGGCGCAGCAGATGGCCTCCTCCAGGGGGAACCCGGCGGTCACGGCCTTGGCGGCCACGGCGTTGACGCCGCCCTCCGATACCAGCCGGTCCGCCATGGTGTCGTCGGTGACGAAGCCGCAGCGGGAGAAGACTTTTTCGTCCTTGATGTATTGCAGGATCTCCGGCAGGAGCATTTTGGCCTGGAGCTCCATGAACATGCCGTTCTCAATGCGCTGGCGGAACTCCTCCAGGGTGTGCTCGGTGTGGTCCGCATCAATGCCCAGGTACAGAAACTCCGCCAGCTCCCGGTCCACCAGGGAGGGGCAGTGGCCCTCGACGGCGAACCCGGGCCGGGCCTTGGCCAGATAGCGGAGGAATTTTGTGATCTCCAGGCTGTTCTCCCGGATGATCTGGCGGTAGTTCATGATTTCGCCCACGCACACCACCCTGGGGTTCTCCAGCAGCCGCTTCATCTCCTCCATGCGGATGGCGCCGCCGGTGGTCTCCAGGGCCTCGCAGGTGGAGGGGACGCTGCTGGGGATGCCGAAATACATGTCGATGGGGGACGCCTCCCCCCCTGCAATCATGGCCTCCACGCCCCGCAGGCCCTTGACGTTGGCGACCTCGTGGGGCTCGGAGACGATGGTGGTGACGCCGTTTTTCGCGGCGCAGCGGCTGTAGGCCATGGGGGAGAGCATAGAGCTTTCAATGTGCATATGGATGTCGATGAGGCCGGGAATCATATAGCGGCCTCCGGCGTCCAGAATCTCCGCCGCCCCGGCGGAGAGGTCCTGGGCGGGATCAATGTAATGGAACCTGTCCCCGGAGATCCAGACACTGGCGGGGCGGAAGCGCTTCAGGTAGACGTTGAATACCTGGGCGTTTTTGACAAGCAGAGACATGCTTCTCATGGCTTTACCTCTCAGATGATGGTGGCGAAGTAGAGGATGCACACCCCGGTCATGATATACATGGCCGGGGAAACCCTTCTGGCCCGGCCGCTGGCGATGTGGAGAATCACATAGGCGGGGATGGCAACACAGATGCCGTTGGCGATGTTGTTGGCGAAAATGGTGAAGGTGACACACAGGAAGGCGGGGAAGTACTCCGCCAGATCGCTGTAGTCAATGTGGCGCATGTTGCTGAGCATATGCACGCCAATGTAGATCAGCGCGGCGGAGGTGGCGGCGGAGGGGATCATCAGCGCCAGGGGGGAGAAGAACATGGCCAGCAGGAAGCAGGCGCTGGTGAAGATCACCGTCAGGCCGGTCCGTCCGCCTGCGGCCACTCCGGCGGAGGATTCCATGTAGGTGGTGATGTTGGGGATGCCGCACAGGCCGCCCACGCAGGTGGCCAGGGCGTCCACCTTGAAGCACCGGTCGATGCCGGGGAGGTCGCCGTTCTCATCCAGGTAGCCCGCCTCGCCGCCGACGCCCAGCACCGTGCCCACGGTGGAGAAGAAGTCGGGGACGAACAGGGAGATCAGAATGGGGACATAGGCCACCTTCAAAGCAGCCAGGACGTCCACCTTCAGGAACATGCCGCCGATCCCGGCGGGCATGGCCACCACGGCGCTGGGCAGCTTGGTGACGCCGAAGGGGATGCCGATGATGGTGGTAAGGATGATGCCGATAAAGAGGTCCCCCTTCACCTTCCGCATCTTCAGGATCATAATGATGATGAAGCCGATGACCGTCAGGATCACCGCCGGGGATGTGAGGTCGCCGAAGCCCAGGCAGTTTTTGGCTTCATTTCCCACGATGAGCTTCACGTTCTTGGCGCCCAGCAGGGCGATGAACAGGCCCACGCCTGCGCTGACCGCGTGCTTGAGGCTCTTGGGGATGGCCTTGACCACAGCCTCCCGGAGACCCAGGAAGGAGATCAGCACGAACAGCACGCCGGACCAGAAGATGACGCCGGCGGCCACGGCGGGGTCCACGCCGTCATTGGTCACAAAGGAGGCGACGATGCCCACGCTGCCCAGTCCGGGCGCCAGGGCGAAGGGGCGGTTGGTATAGAGGCCCATGCCGATGGAGGTTGCGGCGACCAGCAGGACCATCATGGTCAGGATGGAGGCCTGACCAAAGCCCAGCGGTTCCAGCATACGGGGAATGGTGGCCAGGATGTAGGCCGTGGTGAGGAAGGTGGTGAGGCCCGCGATCAGCTCGCGGCGGACGTTCGTGCCGTTTTCCGACAGCTTGAATTGCTTTTCCAGGAAACTTGACATGCTTTTTTCTCCTCTTCCTAAATTTTTCGCCGGGAATATGGGACAATTATACAGGAAAAGGAGCGGCTTTGTCGAATTCCTATTTTGAATGGGAGCTATTTCAGATTGGAATGAAATCCTGCGGATTTCCCTGGTTTCCACCAGTTAGGGATTGTCCGGCGGCCTCTCCTGTGATAAGATGTCTATTATTGAACAGGAGGACAGCCAGGATGGACCTGCAGGATATGCGTTTCGCGCTCTCCATCGCCCGGCATCAGAATCTGACCAGGGCCGCCCAGGAGCTCTATGTCTCTCAGCCAACCCTCAGCAAATGCCTGCGCAGGCTGGAGGAGGAGGCCGGCGGCAAGCTCTTTTCCAGGATCGACAACCGCTACTGTCCCACCGCCCTGGGGGAGCAGTACCTGGAGTACGCCAGAGCCGTCCTTGCCCTGGAGGGTCAGTGGCGGCGGAAGGCGAACGCGATCAACGCGTGCCGGGAGGGGGAGCTGAACGTGGCGCTGCCCCTGATGCGCAGCTTCTGCATGGCGCCTCAGATTGTCCCCGCCTTCCGGGAGATGTATCCCGGATTCATGCTGAACCTCTACGAGGAGTCCACCGGCATCCAGGAGAAGCTGCTGCTGGACGCCAAGATTGAATTTGCCATTTTCAGCGAGCCCCACCCCCACCCCAAACTGGAATATGAGCCGCTGGCGCAGGAGGAGGTGGTGCTGGTGCTGCCGCCGGACCATCCGCTGAAGGAGCGGGCGCAGGTCCGTGGGGGACGGCGCTGGCCCTGGATTGACCTGGCGCTGTTTGCCTGCGAGCCGTTTCTGCTCCATTTCCCGGAGCAGAGCACCGGCGGCGCGGCGCTGGAGCTGTTTCAGAGGTACCGGATTGACCCGCCCGTCGTCCTGCGGACCAGGAGCGTGGAAAACATGCTGCTGCTGTGCCAGAAGGGGCTGGGCGTATGCTTTTCGCCAGAGAACTACGTCCGGGCCATGGGGTTTGACCGTCCACCGGCGTGCTGCTCCATCGGGGCGGAGGGTGTATTTGCCACGCTGCAGATCGCTTATCGAAGGGGCGTGACCCTCTCGGGTCCTGCGCGGGACTTTATTGCTCTGGCCAGGGCCTGCTGCCTCCCGACTCAGTCGGAATGAGAGGCGGCAGTGGTTTCCATCCTGTCCGCTTGATAACAGAATTGCCATAAAATTGTTACATTTGTTTCCGGATTTGTATCCAAATCGTAAGGCGTACGATACAATTTGGATACAATTATGTATTATGATACTCTCCGGAGAACTCAGGTGAGTAAACCTTCCCCCGTTCGCATGAACAGATACAGATAAGGAGGAGCATTGGAATGCTGACAAAACTGAAGGGATTGAGTACCCAGATGAAGGTAGCCGCCGGAGCGGCGCTTGCGGCGCTGCTGGCGCTGGGCATCGGGGTGGCGGTCTGGCAGCCCTGGAACCAGCCGGCGGAGGAGCCGCCCAAGGAGCCGGACAGCCAGCAGCAGGAGCCTGTGACGCCCCAGGAGCCGGAGGAACCGGGCCTGAGCGTGAAGGTAAATGGCGAGAATGTGCCGTGTACCCTCTATGAGGGGACCGGGTGGAGCGTTAATGTGCCAGAGGGCTGGGAGGCCGTCCCCGCAGCCGGAGGCAACGGCGCGGCGTTTACCTCCCCGGATGGAGCGGAGATGACGGTGGACTTTCTGCCGGTGGACGGCGGGACGGGCGTCTTTGCCAGTCTGACGGATGCAGGGCAGAATGTCAGGGAGCTGCAATTCTGCGGTGGCAGCGGCGAGGGCAGTCCGGTGGTGACAGGCCGGGGGCCGAAATCCCAGTGGGACCGGTATGAGCAGCTATTCGCGGCCTTGGCCAGGACGCTGGCGGTGGGATCGGAGACACCCTTTGACAGTGTATATATCCTTCCCCAGGAGCCGGACTGGCAGGAGGCCGATGGGTATACGGTGCTGTTTCTGGAAAAGGACGGCGTGATCCTGAACGACAAGGCGCAGGCGGCAGTGGAGGAGTATATGCGCACCTGGCCCGCAGAGGAGCAGACGGTCTATACCGGGCAGTACCGGGTCAACGGCATCGACTGGGCCGCCGACTACACAGGGCTGTCGGAGGGATACATAGACGTGTTCCGGCTGCGGGTGCAGTATCGGGTGGCCGAGGGCGGCGAGGAGGTCCTCAAGGACCGGGAGGGAGTGACCGTAGTGGACGGCTGGGCCGCTCTGCCGGAGAATGTGAATCTGGTCTATGACCACAGCAGTGAGCAGTTCCAGGCAGTCGTAACGCCGGATGCAGTGGACGCAATCAGTTTTATAGAGTATATCAGATAGGGAGAAAAAAGGGGCGAGAGAGCAGGCCGGAGGAAACCCAGCTCTGAAAAGGAAATGAAAAACGGAATCAAACGGTCATCTTCTACCGCTCCACCGGCTTTTTCCGTTGGATTGGCGTACCTTATTCATGTGATTGGTTTTTATTGCAGCCTGCTCAAATCCAGAACAGCAGCGGCAGCCTCAAAAAAGAGGCTGCCGCTGCCGTTTTGTGGGATGCTTTTTACTGCCTCCCTGCTGACGGTTTATCCCAGTCCGTTGAACTTGCGGTAAATGGTTTCCGCGTCAGCCTTGGCGACCAGCTCGTCGGTGGCCTCGTCGCTGTCGCAGACCTGGGAGATGCGCTCCAGTACGTCCAGGTGCTCATCGCCCACAGCGGCGATGCCGATAACCAGGCGGACAACCTCGCCCTCGTCGCCCCAGGGAATGCCGTCGGGGTAGGTCATGACCACAATGCCGGTCTTCCTGACGTTGTTCTTCACCTCCACGGTGCCGTGGGGGATGGCCACATGGCAGCCGATGGCGACAGAGAACTCCCGGTCGCGCTGGATCATGGCGTCGGCGTACTTCTGGTCCACATAGCCGCTCTCCACCAGCATCCTGCCGCAGCGGGTAATCGCGTCGTCGGAGGGGACGGAGGGACAGCCGATGATAATGTTCTTCTTCTCCAGCAGGACGGGGCTATTCTGGGACTTGGCCTCAGCCTTCGCGGGAGCGGGAACGGCGGAAGCGCCCCGGCTCTCAGCCAGCTCCTTCACCAGCACCTCGTATTCCGGCGCGCCCATGAAGTTCTGGATGGGAATGACCCGTGCGCTGGGATTGCTGGCGACGGCGCGGTGGGCCAGTTCGTGGTGGGTGACGACAATCTGGCAGTCCTTGGGAATCTCGGAAACAGGCGCATGGACCACTTCAATGCCGGTGACGCCGGCGTCCTTGAGCTTGTTGCGCACCATGGTAGCGCCCATTGCGGAGGAGCCCATGCCCGCGTCGCAGGCAAAGACAATCTTCTTCACGTCCTTGGCGGAGACAACGGCGCCGGTGGGAGCGGCGGCGGGGATGGCCTGACCCTTGGAAGCGGCCTTGCTGGCGGCGACCTGGGCCTGCGCTTCCGCAAGGCTGGTGTCCTTACCGAAGAATTTCAGCAGGAAGGAGGAGAGCAGGAAGCTGACCACGGCGGCCACGGCAATGCCCATAATGTTGGCGAAATAGCTGCCCTTGGGCGTCATGAGGAGTTCAGCGATGATGCTGCCCGGGGACGCTGCGGCCACCAGACCGCCGCCCAGCAGGGACAGGGTGAAGATACCGGCGATGTTGCCCACCATAGGGCCAAGGATGACGATGGGATTCATGAGGATGTAGGGGAAGTAGATTTCGTGGATGCCGCCCACGAACTGAATGATGGCGGCGGCTCCGGCGGAGGAGCGGGTCTCGCCCTTACCAGCCACGCAGTAAGCCAGCAGCAGGCCCAGCCCGGGTCCGGGGTTGGACTCGATCATGAAGAGGATGGACTTTCCGGCATCCAGAGCCTCGGCAGTGCCGATGGGGGTAAAAACGCCGTGATTGATGGCGTTGTTGAGGAAGAGCACCTTGGCGGGCTCCACCAGCACGGCGGTGAGAGGCAGCAGGCTATGGCTGACCAGGAAGCTGACGCCCGCGCCCAGGACGTCAGTGACGACCACACAGGAAGGGCCGATGACAAAGATGGACAGGACGGCCAGAATGCCGCCGATGATGCCAACGGAGAAGTTGTTGACCACCATCTCAAAGCCAGCGGGGATATGGCCCTCCATCTTTTCGTCGAATTTCTTGATGCACCAGCCGCCCAGGGGGCCGCAGATCATAGCGCCGATGAACATGGTGCTGGATGTGGAGGCAATTGCGCCTAGAGTGGCAAGGGCGCCGGTGACGGCGCCCTTCTGGCCGCCTACGACTTTGCCGCCGGTATAGCCGATGAGGATGGGCAGCAGGTAGGAGAGCATGGGGACCACCATATTGTTGATGGTGGCGGCAGGGCCCCACTTGCCCAGCCAGCCGTCCGGGATGAACAGGGCCGCAATGAGGCCCCATGCGATGAATGCTCCGATATTGGGCATGACCATGCCGCTCAGAAAGCGGCCGAACTTTTGAACGCGTTCTTTCATTGTTGTTTCCTTTCTTCTCTTTTCTTGCCGCCTCGACGGCGGCGGGGCTTACGGTGCATTGCCGCTACCGCAAATCAGCCTTTTGGTTTGCGGGCGGATGATATCCGCCCCTACAGGTGCAGCGATTGTTAGCGCAAAGCAGTCCTTCAGCGCGCCCTTACACGGGTGCATCGTACAGAAGGCTCCAGCGTCAGAACACCCCCCGTTGATGACTCTGTCCCTTTAATAGGGCGTCAGCCGGAGTTGGAATATTACCAGACCACCAGATCAGATGCCCGTAGGACCATTCGTTCACGGGGCAGCGCAGCTCTTCACCTCCACCCAGGGTTCGAGAATCCCCCGCCGAGGTCATGCCGGAGGCATCACCGAGAAGGGAGTCCAGAACCGTAGGTTCTGGTGTGTTTTTGGTTACTTTTGTCACAAGACAAAAGTAACCGCAGGT
>JAAWQM010000011.1 GCA_022800525.1 Oscillospiraceae bacterium | reverse complement strand
CTGTGCCAAGTACAAGAGCGGACGGGGGACTTGTTCGGCACACTATATTCGGGAGGATGTTCTGCGGGATGTGGTGCTTGAGCGCATCCGGGCTGTGACAGAGTATATCCGGGCCGATGTGGAGGGTTTTCAAGAGGAATGGCTGATGTGCCGGAGGGAGGAACAGGAGAAGTCTATCCGGGAGGACAAGCGGCGGCTGGAGAAATCAAAGAAGCGGCTGGCGGACATCGACAAGCTCATCACCCGTATCTATGAGGACATGGTACTCGGCGATCTAAGCCAGGAGCGTTACCAGAAGATGCTGGAGGGCTATGAGGCGGAGCAGGCGGCGCTCAATAACGAGGTCATCGGTCTTGAGGACTGGGTTGCGACCCGCGAGGAAATGGAGGACAATGTTGACCAGTTCCTTGCCCTGCTGGAAAAGTACGTGGACATCCCGGAGCTGACAACCACCATCGTGAACGAGTTCATCAAGCAGATCATCGTCTACGCCCCGGAAAAGGTCAACGGAAAGCGGACGCAGAAGGTCAAGATCGTTTTCAACTTCCTGGAGGAAGTGGAAGTACCGGAAATCAGCGAACCTGTTATTACTGAAACTACCTATGGACGCAGAAAGACGGCGTGACACTCGGTCACGCCGCCCTCTGCGGCAAATAGTTACTTGTCACTATTAAGCCTTGATTTTCCGGGGTTTTTGAGCAATTTTGATACGGTTTGAACAGCCGATTAACGCTTGCTGAACTGCGGCGCGCGTCTTGCGGCCTTGAGGCCGTACTTCTTGCGTTCCTTCATACGCGGGTCACGGGTGAGAAACCCGGCCTTCTTGAGAACGGGACGATTGTCATCGCTGGCCAGCAACAGAGCGCGGGAAATACCGTGGCGCAGGGCGCCTGCCTGTCCGCTGACACCGCCGCCCTTGACTGTGGCGACAATGTCCACCTTGCCCTCGTTGGCGGTAGCCACCAGGGGCTGACGGACAATCATCTTCAGGGTATCAAGGCCAAAATATTCCTCAATGTCACGGCCGTTGATGGTGATGGATCCAGTGCCGCCCGGATAGACCTGGACGCGGGCGACAGAGGACTTCCGACGGCCTGTGCCGTACAGATAGGGCTTTTTAGACTGATACATGTTCCTCTACCTCCTTATTCCGCGTAGAGCTCAGGCTTCTGAGCCTGCTGCTCGTGGGTGTCGCCGGCGTAGACGTGCAGGCGCTTGAGGGAATCCTTGGTGACCACATTGCGGGGCATCATGCCGCGCACGGCCACACGCATGGCCAGCTCGGGCTTCTTGGCCATCATATCCTTGTAGTTGGTCTCCTTGAGGCCGCCCACCCAGCCGGAGTGGGTGCGGTACATCTTCTGCTCCAGCTTCTTGCCGGTAAGCACGGCCTTGGATGCGTTGATGACGATGACATTGTCGCCGCAGTCGGCGTGGGGGGTGTAGGTGGGCTTACGCTTGCCGCGCAGAAGGTCAGCGACGATGACGGCGGTCTTGCCCAAGGGCTTGCCGGCGGCGTCAACAACGTACCACTTGCGGACGATATTGCCCTTGTTTGCCATAAAAGTGGACATGGCTGTTTTCTCCTTTTTCTGGTTCCTTCGATTACGAAAGAACAGGAGTGGGTTAAGGCTCCTGCCGTCTCGTCATCGAAGGAATACTTGTTTTTTTACGCGAAATCAGTTACAATGCTGTTTACGCGCAATCATATTTATACCACAGGACCAAGCGGTTTGTCAACAGCATTTTAATTTATCATAGTATAATCTCCTGATATCTTCTGTTTTCTTTGATTATCTTCTGATTTCTTTACTTCAATTTTCAAAATTCATGGCAACGCCAGGAAGGGGGCGGCGCGATGCAGCGCATTTTATCTCTGGTCCGCCGGTGTGTGGAGGACTACAATATGATTGACGCTGGGGACGTGGTGGCGGTGGGCGTCAGCGGAGGGAAGGACTCAGTGCTGACGCTGGCGGCGCTGGCGAAGCTGCGGGATTTCTACCCGAAGAGATTTGAGGTGGCGGCGCTGACTATCGACAGTGCCGCCCCGGGGATGGATTTTGGACCCATCGCCAGACTGTGCGGGGAGCTGGGCGTCCCATATCATCTGATCCCGGTGCCCATTTATGAAATCGTGTTTGAGTACCGGAAAGAGAAGAATCCGTGTTCGCTGTGCGCAAAACTGCGGCGGGGGGCGCTGAGTACGGAGATGAACCGTCTGGGGCTGAGCAAAATTGCACTGGGACACCATTATGACGATGCGGTGGAGACAATGGTGATGAGCTTGTTCCTGGAGGGGCGGATCGGGTGCTTCCAGCCGGTGACGTATCTGGACAGGAGCGGGGTGACGCAGATCAGGCCGTTGCTGTATGTGCAGGAACGGGAGGTCCGCGGCGCGGTACGCCGCCTGAATCTTCCTGTGGTGAAAAATCCGTGTCCGGCCAACGGAACTACCAAGCGGGAAGAGACAAAGGAACTGCTTCTCCGGTTGGAAAAGCAGTTCCCACAGTTGAAAAAGAAGATTTTCGGCGCTATTCAGCGGTACCCGCTGTATGGTTGGAGCTTGGAGGAGGAGCAGAGGTGATGTATTACTTCCGCCCTTTCAGTCCGGAAAGCGCCTCACAGGGGCGGCGGTCAGGAGCAGGTGACTTTTGATTTTTCCTCTATGAGGGCCAGCCACTTTTGCCGGCTCCAAATGGAGAATTTTTTCTTCACCAGCTTTCCGTTGGATTCGGATTGATAGGTGATTTTGATGCCCATCGGCATCAGCATAATCAGACATTTACCCAATTCGCGGATCTGAGAGTAGGGGATGATGATGTCGTCGCCTGCGCCGGTCCAGATAAATTTTTCTTCGGTGAAGCAGGCAAACCCTGGCTTGGGCCGCTGGAGCAGGACGCCGCCGATTCCGAATTGGATGTAGTTGGCGTAGGCAGCGTCGATCATTGTGTCGGCTGGGGCAATAGCGCCCGATTTTTTGAGGGATTCCTTCAAGTTCTCTTTCTTTTTATTGCTCAGTGCCATGAATTTCATCCTTTCTTAAAATTGAAATAGCTCAACGGCGCTGTCCGCAGGGCGGGAGTCCCCGCCCTGCGGACAGCGCCGAGACAACAAAAGCGGCGCAGAATTATTCCCGCACCGCCGAAGCTGCAACACAAGGCCCATTCTCCCCTTGCTAAATTTCAGGAAAACGGTTATAATGGGCGTGGCGCAGTTATATCTGCTGTGTGGGAGGCGTGATCTCCTGCATAGGGGCGTGGGGGAGAGGGGTCCTCCACGCCCTGCTTCTGCCATCTCGCACATTTATTTTACTACATAATTATTGGATTGCAAGAGGCTTTCCCTGAATTAGCGCAAGGGCAGGACCTATAGGGTCTTGTCTTGTATTGAAAAATATTGAGCAGCGATTGGCCTGTGCAGGGGCGCACAGTGTGCGCCCGCAAAGCGAAGGGCAGATGCGCAGTACAGCAGGCGCGAAGCAGTCCTTCGGTGCGCGGGTGGATGATATCCGCCCCTACGCAGATGCATCGTACAGAAAGCATCCCGCGGCAGAACGCCCCGCCGGGCCGTCATTGTGCCTGCGGCCCAACGGCCGGCCCGGCAGTGCCGCTAGCGCGTCACTGCCTAGATGGCTCTGACCCTTTAACAGGGCGTCAGCCGGAGTTGGTCAATTGCCAGACCACTAGATCAGATGCCCGAAGGACCTCTTGTTCACGGGGCGCCGCAGCTCTTCACTTGCAGGCGTGTCCAAAAATCCCTCGCCGAGGTCATGCCGCAGGCATCACCGAGAAGGGAGTCCAGAACCGTAGGTTCTGGTGTGTTTTTGGTTACTTTTTGCACAAGCAAAAAGTAACCGCAGGTCCGGGCTGCGCAAGCCCGGGGTAACAAATAGAACCAATTAACCCTCGCGCCGGGACGGCGCGAAGAAAGGATCCATCATGTTTACAGGCTTTTCGGATAAAACAATCGAATTCATGTGGGGAATCCGCCTGAACAACAACCGGGACTGGTTCATGGCCCACAAGCAGGACTATACCGACCATCTCTACACCCCGACAGTGGAATTAGGAAAAGAAGTCTATGACAAATTCATGGACAAGCACCCAAAGCTGGACCTGAACCTCCACGTCTGCCGCATCTACCGTGACGCCCGCCGTCTCCATGGCCGAGGGCCATACAAGGACCATCTGTGGTTTACCATCCGCCCGGAGAACGACATCTGGAGCCACCAGCCGGTATTCTGGTTCGAGATCACCCCGGAGGAGTGGAGCTACGGTGTCGGCTTCTGGAACGCGGACGCCCAGACCCTGGCGGCCATGCGCCGCGACATGGATGAGGACCCCAGGCGGCTGGAAAAGCTGGTGCGGCGGCTGAACAAGGATGGCCGTTTCGCGGTCCAAGGCCAGGACTACGCCCGCAAAAAAGGGGACGCCACCCCGCTGCTGGCGGAGTGGTACAATAAAAAGGACCTCTCAGTCGGCCGCTACAGCCCCATAGATGAAGCGCTGTATACGCCGGAGCTGGTGGACACGCTGTCAGACGGCTACAGCTTCCTGGAACCATTTTACCAGTATTTCAAGAGCTTCTGCAAAGCGGGATTGGACGATCTGAAATAAAAGGACGGGCAGCGCTGCTGCCCGTCCTTTTATTCCTGCAATGCATCCCCTGTACAGGTTATCCAAAAGCGCTGAACGCCGCTTTCATTGCAAAACAGGTCTTTCAGTCCGGCCTGGTGATCCCATAAAACCGCAGCCCATTCTCCAGCGTGATTCTGGCGCATTCCTCAAAGGATATCCCCTTGATCTCCGCCAGCTTCTCGCAGACATGGCGGACATACCCGGAATCGTTCCGCTTCCCGCGGTGGGGCACAGGGGCCATATACGGACTGTCCGTCTCAATCATAATGCGGTCCAGGGGCGCCGCCTGGGCGGCCTCCACGGCCTTCCGGGCGTTTTTGTAGGTCAGCACCCCGGTAAATGATATCATCCACCCCAGCTTCACCAGCTCCCGCGCCATTCCGGCGCTGCCGGAGAAGCAGTGGAACACCCCCCGCACCTGGGGAAACTCCCTGATGATGGAAAGGCTGTCCCCATGGGCTTCCCGGTCGTGGACGATGACCGGCAGCTCCAGCTCCCGGGCCAGAGCCATCTGGTCCCGGAAAACCCGCCGCTGGAGCTCCCTGGGCGGATTTTCCTCCCAATAGTAGTCCAGTCCGATTTCCCCGATGGCGACAACCTTCGGGTCCCGGGCCAGCTCCCGGAAAACATCCAATTCCGCCGGATCGTAGGGTCCGCACTCCTCCGGATGATACCCCACGGCGGCGTACAGGAACGGCCATTGGCGGGCCAGCTCCACGGCTTTCCGGGAAGAGCGGATATCGCAGCCGGGGTTGACCACAAAGGAAACGTCCCTGGACGGCAATCCGGCCAGGACCGCCTCCCGGTCCTGGTCGAATTGTTCCGCGTCATAATGGGCGTGTGTGTCAAACAGCATAGCTCAGAATCAGGTAGCCTGCCACCACAAGGATAACGCCCAGGGCCAGCAGGATCCAGGGCAGAGGGCTGGTTTTTTTCTCCTGCGCCATCTTGCGGGGGACATAGCCGTCGTCGCCGTCACTCCTCCGGCGGGAGGCGGGCTTGGGAGCGTCTGACGGAGCGGGGTCTTCGATGGGGGCGTTTTTCTTCTGTTCGGAGAGATCCTTCAACAGCCGGAGCTCAGCGTCCAGCGGTTCGCCGCAGGAGCCGCAGTAAATGCGGGAATCTTCATTGACGAACCCACAATCAGGGCAGCGTTTTGACATGATTTTTCTCCTTATGGTCCAGGGCTTGTAGGTATTATGTCCGAATATAGAATTCGGACATAATGCGCTTGATTTGAGCCGCTTTGTTCGCCGCCGCAAGCGGCGGCGAACACAAAGCCTGGAATTTATTCTGCCCTGCATTATATCAGAACACCGTGTTTTATGCAAGAAATTCTTGCGGAACCCAGGAAAATGAATTTTTGACGCCGGGACTGGCAAATTCATTTTCCCGGCGGGATCGGGCTGAAAACTGATTTTCACCGTCAGGAACCCGCAGATATGGCGTGCCGGCGCGGAGACACCCGGCCCGTTGTACGATTCTACAAAAAAAACCTAAATTTTACCTTGACAGTTAGGCTTTCGGCTGGTATCTTTAAGAGGGTAAGGAAACGTGACAACTCCATATGCGGATGAACGATCCAGGAGAGACCGCCCCTGCGCGGCGCCGAAGGAGCATCGCCATACTCTCTCAGGCAAAAGGACTGGATCGGGACGAAATCTGGAAAGCGCCGGGCTGCATGGCTCAGACGCGCCGGCGGGGCAACTGCGGCTGTTTGGCCGTGTGGAATCTCTCAGGTGAAACGACAGAGGCGTAACAAGGTGGTTTTGTTGCGCTCTTCTTTTTTATCTGCGTTATCTGTTCTCAGTTTGAAAATTTCTTTAGGAGGAAAACCGATATGCCTGACCTGAAACGCACTCAGCTCTACGACATCCACGTCGCCGCCGGCGCCACCATGGTGGACTTTGGCGGCTGGGAAATGCCCATCGAGTATCCCAGCAAGATCGTGGCCGAGCACCTCTACACCCGGCATTTTTGCAGCCTCTTCGACGTCTCCCATATGGGCCGCATCCTGGTGGAGGGCCCTGAGATGGTCCCCTTCCTCCAGCATGTGCTGTCCAGCAACGTCCAGGCCCTGGACCTGAATCAGGCCCAGTACGCCATCATCCCCAACGAGAACGGCGGCGCGGTGGACGACGCCTACCTCTACCGCTTTGAGGAGGACCGCTACCTGCTGGTGGTCAACGCCGCCAACACCGACAAGGACCTTGCCCACCTCAACGAGCAGATCAAGAACTACGACGCCAAAATGACGGTCATCACCGATAAGTGGGCCGCCATCGCCGTCCAGGGCCCCAAGTCCAAGGAGATATTGCAGAAGCTCTCCGGCGGTGAGGCCGTCACCGAGCCCGTCAAGAACGCCCTGAACACCCTGAAATTTGAGGGCCGCACCGTCCGCGTCGCCAAGACCGGCTACACCGGCGAGCCCCTGGGCTTCGAGGTCTACATTGAGTCCGCTGAGGCCGCATGGCTGTGGAACCGGCTCATTGAGCTGGGCGCCAAGCCCGCCGGACTGGGCGCGCGCGACACCTGCCGTCTGGAGGCCTGCCTGCCCCTGTACGGTCACGACATGGGCGACGATCCCGAGGGCAAGGAAATCCCCATTTTCGCCGTGCCTCTGGCCAAGTTCGCCGTCAGCTTCGCGGAGCAGAAGGGCGATTTCATCGGCCGCAAGCCCCTGGAGAAGCAGTACGCCGTCTTCAAGCGCATCATGAACCGGGACTTCTCCGACCTGACCGACCTGCCCCGCCGCATCATGCCTATCACCCTGCTGGACAAGGGCGTCATGCGCGCCGGAATGCCCGTCTATAAGGGAGAGAAGCAGATCGGCTTTGTCACCAGCGGCACCATGGTCCCCTATTACCGCCATGAGGGCGAGGGCCTGAAGACCGTCATTCTGGAGGAGACCGCCAAGCGTTCCATCGGTCTTGCCATTGTGGACAGCGACACCCTGGAGGACGACGAGGTCCAGATTGACGTACGCGGCAAGCGGCTCAAGGCCGTCATCCCGCCCTACCACATGCGTGTGGACGCGCCTCCCTACGCCCGTCCCATCATCTACCGTCCCGCGGAGGACGACAACGCCGTCGGTTCCGGTGACCGCGCCCCGAAAGCTCTGGAGCTTATCGGCAGGGCTATTGAGAATCATTCCTGGCGTCAGGAAAAGTGTGTGAACCTGATCCCCTCCGAGATGAGCCCCTCCCGGGCTGTGCGGCTCCTCAGCGCCAGCGACCCGTCCTTCCGCTATGCCGAGCACCGGAAGATCAAGAGCTTCTATGACGCGGACGTGTTCTACTACCAGGGCACCGAGTTCATCGACGAGGTGGAGCAGCTTCTGGTGGAGGAAATGCGGGCGTTCCTGGGCTGCGCCGAGGTGGAGACCCGCTGCATCAGCGGCCAGATGTCCAACACGGCGGTGTTCTCCTCCCTGATGGACTGGAAGAACCGCCTGGACCGCAAGCATGACCCCAAGCGCCTGGGCTATGTGCTGAACAACCATATCGTCAAGGGTGGCCACCTGTCCGCTCAGCCGATGGGCGCGCTTCACGACTACATTGCCATCGACCCTGTCACCGAGCGGCAGGCTATCGTGAACTTCCCCGTCTGCAAGGACAACATCTACAGGATTGACGTGGAGGAGACCAAGAAGGTCATCGACCAGTACCGCCCGGAGTTCATCATCTTCGGCAAGAGCATGGTGCTGCACAAGGAGCCTGTGGCCGCCATCCGCAAGTACGTGGACGACATGGGCCTCCAGACCACCATCATGTACGACATGGCCCACGTCCTGGGCCTCATCGGAGACCACTTCCAGAAGCCCTTCCAGGAGGGCGCGGAGATCGTCACCGGCTCCACCCACAAGACCTTCTTCGGTCCCCAGCGCGGCGTCATCGGCGTCAACTACAAGAAGGATCAACTGAAATACGGCCTGTGGGAGACCATCGAATCCCGCGCGTTCCCCGGCAGCGTCTCCAACCACCACCTGGGTACCCAGCTGGGCCTGCTGATGGCGGCGTATGAGATGAACCAGTTCAAGGATGAATACCAGAAGGCCGTGGTGAACAACGCCAAGAGCTTCGCCAAGAGCCTGAAGGCCGCCGGTCTGGATGTGGCGGGCGACCCGGCCAACGACTATACCGAGACCCATCAGGTCATCGTCAGTGTGGGCTACGGCACCGGTCCCGATGTGGCCATGCGCCTGGAGCGGAACAACATCATCTGCAACTATCAGGCTACCCCCGAGGAGGAGGGCTTCACGGCCTCCGGCGCACTGCGTATGGGCGTGAATGAGATGACCCGCTTCGGCTTTGGCCCCGCGGAGTTTGATAAGCTGGCGCAGATCATGGCGGACTGCATCCTGCGCGGCAAGGAGGTCAAGGAGGACATCGAAGCTCTGCGCGAGGGCTATACCGAGATGAAATACTGCTTCACTGAGGATCAGGTCGTCAACGCCCTGAACGAGCTGGCAAAGAAGTCCGGAATCTGAGGTTGAGATAAAGTTTAGGGCCGCCCTTTTCAAAGGGCGGTGGGTCCAGGGCAAAGCCCTGGCGGGTTTGGGCGGAGCCCAACACTCATTATTAACAATCATAGGAGGAACACACAATGACTTTCCCTGCTGAACTGAAGTACACGAAGGACCACGAATGGATCAAGATGCTGGATGACACCACCGCACTGGTAGGCATTACCGATTTCGCCCAGAGCGAGCTGGGCGATCTGGTGTTCATCAACCTGCCCCAGGAGGGCGATGAGGTGACGGCTGACGAGTCCTTCTGCGACGTGGAGTCCGTGAAGGCCGTCTCCGACGTCATGAGTCCCTGCACCGGCGTGGTGGAAGAGGTCCACAGCGAGCTGGAGGACGAACCCCAGATGCTCAACGAGGACCCCTATGAGGCATGGATTGCCAAGATCAAGGACATCACCGGCTATGGCGAACTGCTGAGCGCCGACGAGTACGAGGCCTTTATCCAGAAATAATTTTCATGGGAGGGGCTGGACAGCCCCTCCCACCATGCAATGGAAAGGAAGAAAAACATTATGGGAACCTATGTCCCCAATACCGAGGCCCAGAAGCAGTCCATGCTGTCCGCTGTGGGCGTTGGCGCGGTGGAGGAACTGTTCGCCGCTGTGCCCCGCGAGATGCTGGTGGACCATCTGGACCTGCCGGAGGGCCTGAGCGAGCTGTCCGTCCGCCAGAAGGTCTCCGCTATGGCGGCGAAGAACCGGGTGTATCCCACCGTCCTGCGGGGCGCGGGCGCGTACCGGCATTTCATCCCCTCCGTGGTCAGGAGCGTGTCCAGCCGCGAGGAGCTGGTCACCGCCTATACGCCCTATCAGGCTGAGATCAGCCAGGGCATCCTCCAGTCCATTTTTGAGTACCAGTCCATGATCTGCGCCCTGACGGGCATGGACGTATCCAACGCCTCCGTCTATGACGGAGCCACCGCCGCCGCTGAGGCCCTTGCCATGTGCCGGGACCGCAAGCGGAACAAGGCTTATGTGTCCGCCTGCGCCGAGCCCGGGGTGATCGAGGTCATGAAAACCTACTGCTTCGGCTCCGGCATGGAGCTGGAGATCGTCCCGGAGAAGGACGGCCGCACGGACCTGGATGCCCTGAAAGCCGCCCTGGGCGCGGACGCCGCCTGCGTCTATATCGCCCAGCCCAACTACTACGGCATCATTGAGGACGCGAAGGCCATCGGCGAAGCGTCCCACGCCGCCGGCGCCAGGTACATCATGGGATGCAACCCCATTGCGCTGGCTATCATGGAGACCCCCGCCGCCTGCGGCGCGGACGTGGCTGTGGGCGAGGCCCAGCCCTTGGGCCTGGACGTGGCCTTCGGCGGGCCGTACCTGGGCTACATGGCCGCTACCAAGGCCATGTTCCGCAAGCTGCCGGGCCGCATTGTGGGCCAGACCCACGATGTGGACGGCGAGGTGGGTTATGTGCTGACCCTCACCGCCCGTGAGCAGCATATCCGCCGGGAGAAGGCGTCCTCCAACATCTGCTCCAATCAGGCCCTGTGCGCATTCATTGCCGGGGTTTATATGACCGCCATGGGCGCGGAGGGCATGAAGCAGGCCGCCACGCTGTCCATGTCCAAGGCCCACTATTTCGCCGGTGAGCTGGAGAAAATCGGGTTGCCGAGAATCCACAGCGGTGAGTATTTCCACGAGTTCGTTACCAAGAGCGAGGACCCCGCAAAGGTCCTCAAGGCCCTGGATGAGAACGGCATCCTGGGCGGGCTGCCTGTTGAGGGCGGCATTCTGTGGTGCGTCACCGAGGTCGTGACGAAGGAAGAGCTTGACCGCGCGGCTGCGGTCATCAAGGAGGTGTGCTGACATGAAGTTGATTTTTGAAAAAGGCGCTCCCGGCCAGCACCTGACCCTGATGCCTCCCTGCGACGTGCCGGAGGTCAAGCTGTCCCATCCCCGCACCGAGCCGCTGGACCTGCCCCATGTGTCCGAGACTGAGCTGACCCGCCACTATACGGCCCTTGCCAAGCGGGTCCACGGCGTTAATGACGGCTTCTACCCCCTGGGGTCCTGCACCATGAAGTACAACCCCAAGATCAACGAGGACATGGCCGCGCTGCCCGGATTCACCCAGATCCATCCCCTTCAGCCGGAGGAGACGGTCCAGGGCTGTCTGGAGGTTTTCCACGAGTCCGAGAAACTGCTGGGCGAAATAACCGGCATGGATGCCATGACCTTCCAACCCGCCGCCGGGGCTCATGGCGAGTTCACCGGATTGCTGCTTATCAAGGCGTACCATGCACACCGGAATGACGCCGCCCGGACAAAGATCATTGTCCCCGATTCCGCCCACGGCACCAACCCGGCTTCCGCCGTCATGGCGGGATTCACGGTGGTGAACATCCCTTCCAGCGAAGATGGCTGCGTGGACGTGGAGGCCCTGCGGAAGGCCGTGGGTCCGGACACCGCCGGTCTGATGCTGACCAATCCGAATACAGTCGGTATTTTTGACAAGAATATTCTGGAGATTACCAGGATTGTCCACGACGCGGGCGGCCTGTGCTACTACGACGGCGCCAACCTGAACGCAGTCATGGGCGTGGTCCGTCCCGGCGATATGGGCTTTGACGTGATCCACCTGAACCTGCACAAGACCTTCTCCACGCCCCATGGCGGCGGCGGCCCCGGCTCCGGCGCGGTGGGCTGTAAGGAATTCCTGCGCTGTTTCCTGCCTGGCCCTGTTGTGACCAGGGACGAGTCCGGCTACCATATGGTCAGTCCGGAGCACTCCATCGGCAGGATCAAGGACTTCTACGGCAACTTCCTGGTGGTGGTGCGCGCGCTGACCTATGTTCTGACGCTGGGCCGGGAGGGCATCCCCGAGGCGGCGAAGAACGCGGTGCTCAACGCCAACTACATGATGAAGCTGCTGAGCGAAAAATACGCCATGGCCTATGCGGGTCCGTGTATGCACGAGTTTGTCATGACGCTGACGGATCTCCACGACGGGACGGGCGTCTCCGCCATGGATATCGCCAAGGGCCTGCTGGACCACGGCATTCACCCGCCCACGATGTACTTCCCGCTGATTGTCCACGAGGCGCTGATGATCGAGCCTACCGAGACCGAAAGTCAGGAGACTATGGACGAGGTGTGCAAGGTGTTCCTTGAGCTGTGGGACCTTGCCCACGAGAATCCCCAGGCCCTGCATGACGCGCCCACGAAAACGCCGGTACGGCGTCTGGACGAGGTCGGCGCGGCCCGGAACCCGGTACTGCGGTATACAAAAGGGTGAGTTTTCAATTTGTCCCTGTACATGTGACAGGGCTGAGGTATCATAAGATTGATTATGCCATAAAAAGAGCTGCCTGCGTCCTGGAGGATGCGGGCAGCTCTTTTCTTTGCTTCACTTACTGGAAAAACATCAGGATCACGCCGTAGATCACACTTGCCGCTACGCCGAATACGATTACTGGTCCGGCTACCGTGAACATCTTCGATGCCATGCCGGTAATCAGGCCCTCGCTCTTGAAGTCAATGGCCGGAGAAGCCACCGCATTGGCGAAGCCGGTTATGGGCACCAGCGTTCCCGCGCCGCCGTAGCGGCCCAGCTTGTTATAGAGGTTCAGCCCCGTCAGCAGCACCGACAGGAATACCATGCAGATGGATGTGGCTGTCCCGGCGTCGGTTTTCTCCAGGCCCATCGCCATCCAGCCGTCCATAACGGCCTGTCCCAGGACGCAGATTGCGCCGCCAATCGCAAATGCCAACGCGCAGTTCTTGACCACTGGTGAGCTCTTCGCCCGGTCCTGGACGTATTTTTGATACTCTTGCTTCGATATCTCCATTGGTCTCTCTCCTTCGGTTCCGGTTTGGGGTTAGTATGTGCGGCCCGCAGGCGGGTTATGCGGGCGTATTCTGTAAAAATTTATGCTGGGCGATAATTCGCAAAATGTTAGTACTGAATTATAGCGGGTTTACAAATTATTTATTTGCATTTCCTCTAAAATCTGTTATACTGTTAGACTGTAGCATTATATTATTTCTGAATGCAAAATCCGGGAATAACATATTTGATTGAAGCCGCTTTGCTCGCCGCTGCCAACAGCGGCAACCGCAAAACATGGCGCATATTGCTTCCGAGCTTTTTGTTCGGAGGTGATATACGAGTAGTATTTAAGAGAGGGATTATTACAATGGCTAACAAGATCACGGTTACCATCAGCGGCACCGAATATACCCTCATGAGCGAAGAAGCGCCCTCCTATATGCGCCGCGTTGCTGAGATGGTCGATACCAAAATGGAAGAATTCATGGCTTCCGGCCGCGTCAGCCGTATGGACGCCGCTGTCCTCGCTGCCGCCAATCTGGCCGACGAGCTGCTCAAACAGCAGGCCTCCACAGAAAATTTCCGCGGACAGCTCAAGGGCTATCTGGATGATGCCAACAAGGCAAAAAGTGAACTGAGCGAATGCAAACGTCAGATCATCAAGCTCCAGAACCGCCTCCAGCAGAAGAAATAGCCCATGGAGCTGCTTTCACCTGCCGGCCACTGGGAGGCCATGGTCGCCGCCGTGCAGAACGGCGCGGATGCTGTTTACCTCGGCTGCGGCGGACTCAACGCCCGCCGGAGCGCGAAGAATTTTTCCACGGAGGAGTTGCCTCGGGCTGCGGCGTACTGCCACCTCCGGGGCGTTAAGATATATCTGACGCTGAACACCCTGCCCACTGACCGGGAAATGGCTGAGGCGGAAACAATGTTGCGGCTGGCCAGCTCCTGCGGCGTGGACGGGGTGATTGTTCAGGACTGGGGGCTGGCGGCGCTGGCACGGACTGTTGTGCCGGATCTGCCCTTGCATGGGTCTACGCAGATGACCGTTCACAGCCTGGCCGGTGTGGAAAAGGCTGCGGAGCTGGGAATGCGCTGCGTTGTGCTGGGCAGGGAGCTCAGTGAGGCGGACATCCGGTTTATTTGCAGCCGCAGTCCAGTTGCAATTGAGGTTTTCGCCCACGGTGCGCTGTGTATGTGCTGGTCCGGGCAGTGCGCCATGAGCGCTTTGATCGGGCAGCGCAGCGGCAACCGGGGGCTCTGTGCGCAGCCCTGCCGGCTGCCGTACCGGTTTGACGGCGGCGCCATGGCGCATCCGCTCAGCTTGAAGGACGCCTGCCTGGCTTCCCATCTGCGGGAGCTGCGGGACATGGGGGTATCTGTTCTCAAGCTCGAGGGGCGGATGAAGCGGCCGGAGTATGTGGCTGTTATTACCCGTATTTATGCCGCTCTTCTGAAGGAAGACCGTTTGCCCGCCGTGGAGGAGCTTGAGCAGATGGCTCAGGCTTTCTCCCGGGATGGGTTTACGGAGGGCTACTGGCATGGGAAGCTGGGGCCGGACATGTTTGGCATTCGGAGTGAGAAAGTCTCTGAGCCTGTGGAGCTTTTCCGGCAGGCCAGGGCCGCTTACAGCCGGGAGGACCTGCGAACTGTGCCAGTATCGCTTGCGGCTGAAATTCGGACAGGGCTTCCCTGCCGTCTTACCGCTTCTGACCAAGATGGTCATCGTGTGGACGTGCAGGGTCCTGTTCCTGAACTCGCCAGAAACCGGGCTTTGAAGGCGGATGACGTCAAAGACCGACTGGCGAAGACCGGCGGCACTGTCTTTCAGGTTGCGGAAACCGGTTTGTCGCTGGATTCCGGGCTGGCCCTGTCCGCCAGCGCGGTCAATGGTCTGCGGCGGGATGTCCTGAAGCGGCTTGCGGAGCTGCGGGTATCTGTTCCGGCGTGCCGGGAACAGCCTGCGCCACCATTGCCGGTGGATTCCGCCTCCTGCGGGGAGTTGTCTTTTTCCGTTTCCCTATACCATCCCGCACAGCTGTCCGCTGCTTTGTTGGAGCTGAGGCCGGCGGTGGTTTATCTGCCGGTGGAGCGCATGGAGGAACTGCCCCCCCTGGAGCTGGGACGGTTTTCTGACATCGAATTCTGCGCTTCTCTACCCCGCATCTGCAAGGACTGTGAGGAGAAGGATTTGCTCTGTCTCCTGGAGCTGGCGCGGGAGAGGGGTTGTTCTTCTCTGGCGGTTCACAATATCGGTCAGATCGGTCTTGCGGAGCGGTTTGGTTTATTTCCCAGGGGCGACTACGGGCTCAATGTGTTCAACAGCCGCTCCCTGGAGGAGCTGCGGAGATGGGGGTTATCCAGCGTATGTCTGTCCTTTGAGCTGCGCCATGAGCAGGTGCGGGATCTGCGTAAGCCCCTGCCCTGTGAGGCCATCGTTTATGGCCGCCTGCCGTTGATGATTACAGAAAACTGCTTGATCTCCAATGAGGGAAAGGGCTGTTCTGTAAGGAAGGGGTCCCCTGTCCCGTGCAGCCAGCCGCATTCCCTTACCGACCGCAGGGGCGAGACCTTCCCTGTCCTGCCAGTCTTCGGCTGCCGCAGTGAAATCCAGAACAGCAAGTTTCTGTTTCTGGGCGACAAGCCGGAATTTCACCGCTGCGGCCTGCGTTATGCCCGCCTGCGCTTTACCACCGAGACCGCCCAGGAATGTCTGCGTGTGATGCAGCGCTATCTTGGGCAGAATGAGGACGTTCCCGACGGTTATACCCGGGGACTGTTTTACCGGGGCGTGGAGTAGCCCTGCAATATGTTACAAAAGAGGAATGTTTCACGTGAAACTTCAGATTAAGGCTTTATCCGAAATGATTGGACAGGACATCCCCCTCCCCTATTACGCCACCTCTGGCGCCGCCGCGCTGGATCTTCACGCATGCATCGGCCAGCCGGTGGTTATTTCCTGCGGCGGCGAGGCTTTGATTCCCACTGGCCTGGCTGTGGCGGTCCCAGAGGGACATGTAGGTATTCTTGCGGTACGCAGCAGTATGGGCATCCGCCATGGCGTCAGTCTTTCCAATGGAATTGGCGTTATTGACAGCGACTACCGCGGGCCGTTGCGCGTCGGTCTGCATAATCTGCGGACTGAGCCATATACCGTCCAGCCTGGAGACCGCATTGCGCAATTGCTTGTGCTTCCTGTGGTCCGCCCGGAGATTGAACTCGTAGATGTTCTGCCGGAAACGGAGCGGGGCGAACGCGGCTTTGGGTCCACAGGGAGATAAGGGTATAAAACCTGTTGGACTCCGTCCAAACCTGCCAGGGCTTTGCCCTGGACCCACCGCCCTTTAAAAAGGGCGGCCCCAAACTTTAACCTTTCTGTGCATACTATTTCAAACCATGAATCGAGGAAAATCCATGCCGCGTATCATACTTGCCTCTCAGTCTCCCCGCCGCCGTCAGCTGCTGGTGCAGACGGGACTCACGGATTTTGAAATTCTTGTGCCTCAGGCGGACGAGAGCTATGACTCCACTGCTTCGCCGGAGGAAATTGTCTCCTCTATCTCCCGCAGAAAGGGCGAAGCAGCCCAGGCGCTTGTCGGGGAACCGGAGGCGCTTATTATCGCCGCAGACACGATGGTCTTTCTGGACGGCCTGCGTCTGGGAAAACCGAAGGATGAGGCGGATGCGTTTGCCATGCTTACAGCTCTTTCTGGACGAACCCACCACGTCTGTACCGGCGTGACTGTCTGCCGCGGTACGCGGGTTGAGACCCGGACGGAAACTACCGCCGTCACCTTCCGTTCCATATTGGACCGGGAAAAATGGGCTTATATCCACACCGGAGATCCAATAGATAAAGCGGGGTCATACGGTGTCCAGGGCAAGGCGGCTCTGTTCGTATCTGGTATTCGAGGGGACTATTTCAATGTAATGGGCCTGCCGCTGCATCTGCTTGGGCGGATGCTGAAGGACTTTGGCCTGGACCTGTTCGCTGAGGAGGTGGGACGGTGAATAAACGTCCGTCTGACCGCTTTGGGATCACCGTTCTGGCCCTGGCGGCGCTTATTGCCGTACTGCTGAGCATCATGGGGTATTTTTCCGTCACCTCTGCTCCTCTGCCCAATCTGGCGGGGATGATCGCCGCTCCCTTCCGGTCCGTCTCCGCCTCGCTGGCGGAAATGGCGGGCAGCTGGTCGGCTTATTTTACCCAATTCGACGCACTCAAGGAAGAAAACCAGCAGCTGAAGCTGAAGATTGCCGAGATGGAGGAGATAGTCCGGCAAGCCCAGGCGGACCGGGATGAGAATGTCCGTCTGCGGGAAGCCGTCGGCCTGCGGGAACAGCGGCGGGACTTGGATCTGGAGTCCGCCCGCGTTCTGGCCCAGGATACCTCTAACTGGTCCAGTCTGCTGACTGTCAATAAGGGTACGGCTCATGATGTCGCTGTTGGCGACTGCGTGGTCACAGAAACCGGGTATCTGGTGGGCGTGGTCACGGAGGCGGGGCTGAACTGGGCTACTGTGCGTACCATTCTGGACAGTGAGTCCTCCATTGGCGCCCTGGTGTTCCGCAGTAAGAGCAACACGCTGGCACAGGGAGATTTCGCCCTTATGCGGGAGAACCGTCTGACGCTGAGCTATCTGGGCACAGAGCCGGACGTGGTCTCCGGAGATCTGATTGTCACATCCGGCCTGGGGGGGTACTACCCCTCCGACCTGGTTATCGGACATGTGGAAGAAGTCCGCACCAGCGACAACGGGCTGGCCCAGTACGCCATCCTGACGCCGGAGGCCGAACTACATGATCTGGTTCAGGTTTTTATCATTACCTCCTTTGATATTGTGGATTGATCCCCTGCCGGGGGACATTCACGGAAAGGTTACCTCATGCTGCCAAAAAGCTATCTGGCCTTCAAATGGATTGTATATACGCTGGCGACCTTATTTTTATGTGCGCTTCAGTCCTTTGTATTTTCCCATATCCGTATTCTCACCGTCACGCCCTTTATCTATCCGATTCTTCCGGCGGTGTCGGCCATGTACGAGGGGCCGAGGCGCGGGGCATATTTCGCGTTATCCTTTGGGTTTCTGTGCGACCTGCTGCTTCCCGCCCCTTTTACTGGCTTTTTTGTGATTGTTTTTCCTATGATAGCGCTTCTCTCCGCTTCTATTGCCGGGAATATGCTCTCCCCTGGATTTTTCTGTGCTTTGCTGGTCTCCGCGCTGGGTTTGCTTATGACTGGCGGCGCGCGAGTCCTGCTCCAGCTTCTCTCCGGCGGCGGCGATCTGACCCTGCGGGCCTGGGTTGCCCTGACAGAAGCTCTGCTGTCCCTTCCCGCTCTGGTGGTGGCGCTGCCTCTTTTCCGCACGATTCACCGCCGCTGTGCCAGTGATTATTAAAGAGGTTTTACTTTGACAGACGAAAAACGCTTTTTCAGAAGGGCTGACTTCCTGTTGGGATTCTTCGCCCTATGTCTTATTTGTTTTGTATGTATTCTTTATGACGCTCAGATTGTCAATGGACAGGATTATCTGGCCCGCTCTACAGTCCAGCTTCCCAGAACAGAAACTGTGGAGACCTTTCGGGGCATTATTACGGACCGCAATGGTAAAATCCTGGTGTCCAACCAGGAGATTTACACCGTCACCTTCGATCCGGACCTGGTTCCGGACGAGGAGGGCGTATCCCGTTCGGAGACAGTGGCAAGGGCTGTGTTACGTCTGCTGCGTCTGTGTCAGGGCTGCGGCGTAAGCTGGGATGACGGACTGCCCATCTCCATGAACGCTCCCTTTTCCTACACCTTTTCGGATATTTCCACCACGCAGCGCAACCGGTTTCAGAATTATCTCAAGGACCGGAAGTGGTCAGACTCTGAGCTGACCGCCGCCTCCATGCAGCCGCTGATGAGCGTCTCACTGCGGCAGAGCTTACAGCTGGAGGGGTCCTCCATTCTTACTGCGGATCAGCTGATAGAGCTGATGCGCTCCGGGGATACCGGATTTGGCATCCCGGAGGATTTTACCGATGAGGAGGCCCGGTTGACGCTGGGGGTATTGTACGAGCTGCGGCTCAGGAAACTGGGAGGCAGTCTGGCTACTACGGTGCCCTATATTCTGGCGGAAAACATCTCTGTAGAAATGATCTCACTGCTCAATGACGGCATGTTTTCCGGCGCGGTGGTCAGCAGCCGTTCTGAACGGCAGTACCATACAGAGCACGCCTCCCATATTTTGGGCCGGGTAGCCTCCATTGATTCCCAGGAAGAACGGGCGGCTCTCAATGCCCCATGGACCGCCGCCAAGGAGGCTGGTGAAGATCCCTCCGCCTACCGTTATTACCGCAATGACGACAAGGTGGGCAAAGAGGGCGTGGAAAAGGCCTTTGAAACTTGGCTGGCTGGCCGTGACGGCTCCCGGCTGATTACGACCAATCAGGAGGGCAAGATTACCAGTGAGATCTATTCCATTCAGCCTGAGCCCGGCGGGGCTGTGGCGCTGACCATCGATATCGACTTTCAGGCGGATGTGGAAGCGATTCTGGCCCAGACAGTTCTGGAGATGAACGAAGCCGATGAGCTTGCCGGCAACGGACCGGCGGACGAAAATACCAGGGGCGCAGCGGCAGTGGTGTTATCGGTTGATGACAGCAGTATCCTGGCCCTGGCCAACTATCCCACCTACAGTTTATTGACATATCAGGAGGATCTGGCAGAATACTCTCACGACCCCCGCCGTCCTTACACCAACCGGGCAATCGCGGGAACCTATGTGCCTGGCTCCACCTTCAAGATGGTCACTGCGGCAGCCGCACTGGAAAACGGCATTATCACGCCTACTACAAGGATCAACGCCACCGGCTCCTGGGTCTATCCCGGCGATCCCAACAGCTACGCCAACTGCTGGCTTTACAACATGACCCGGGGCCGTCATGGGTCCATCAATGTATCTCAGGCGATTACTGTTTCCTGCAACTACTTCTTTGCACAGATGGGTTATGATTTGGGCCTGACACGACTGAACGAATTTTCTGCGGCCTTTGGACTGGGACAGCCAACAGGCATTGAATTGTGGGAGCGGACCGGCACACTTCCGGAAAACAATCCTGGCGAGGATCAGGCCCCCTGGGCAGCTTTTGGGCAATCCAACCAGGCTTTCACTCCTCTTCAGCTGGCCAGCTATGTCGCTACTCTTGTGCGGGGCGGCATTCGGTATGACGCCCATCTGCTTAAGGATGTCTCTGCCTATGACGGGAGCGGCGTTATCTACAGCCACGAGCCCCAGGTGCTCTCCAATCTGGAGTTGTCTGACACAACCTTGGCCGCGATTAAACTGGGTATGGGAAATCTTGTTACCAGCGGTGATCTGGCCCGGTATTTCAAGAACTGTGTCGTTACTGCCGGCGCTAAGACCGGCAGTGCCCAGCTTGGCAACAATATGACCGACGGCGTTTTCGTCTGCTTCGCTCCCTATGAGGACCCTGAGATCGTTCTGGCCGTTGTAATTGAACGGGGCGGCAGCGGTTCCGCTGTGGCTGACACAGCAATTAATATCCTGAACGCTTATTTCGCCCCCAGTGAGATCGGTGTGATTACCGCGCCAGAAGGCGTGCTGCTGCCGTAAATCGATTGACTATGTAGCTGGAATTTCTTGTGGGGGTGGATCTGATCCGCCCCCACAAGGTTTTAACTGCCAATCATTATATATTGATATTATTATAAATCAGGAGGCCTTTACTATGCCCCATGCCATCTTTGATTCCCGCGACTCCAGCTGCAAAGCGCCCTTTGGCGCTGTGCCCTGCGGGACGCAGATTTTTTTCACCCTCCGTCCCCCGCTGGCGGAGGGTTTTATCGGCTGCACACTGATCCTCTGGGCTGAATTTGCGGAGGAACACTGGGAGATTCCCCTTCCTTCTTCCGGGACAGAGGACGGCTGTCAGGTGTTTACTGGCCTCTGGGCTGCGCCGGCACAGCCGGATCTGGTCTGGTATCTTTTCCGTCTTCGCCGCCGCAATGGAGAGGTCCTGTTTTTAGGAAAAAACGGTTTAAGCACACAGGAGAGCGACTCTGTCTCTTGGCAGCAGACAGTTTACGACGCCACCCTTTCCACCCCCGACTGGTTCGGACGGGGTGTGACCTATCAGATCTTTCCAGACCGCTTCCGGCGGGCAGGCGCGCCCCGCTTGTCCGGTCTGCTGGGAAAAAGAACTTTTCATCCGGACTGGTATGAAGGTTTGGCCTTCCTTGCCCACCGGGACGGAGAATCTCAGAACCATGACTACTTTGGCGGGAATCTGGCCGGCGTAGAGGAGAAACTCCCATATCTGAAATCTCTGGGCGTTTCCACCATCTATTTCTGCCCCATATTCGAGGCGGACAGCAACCATCGATATAACACCGCTGATTACGAAAAGATTGATCCCATGCTGGGCAGCGAGGGGGATTTCCGGCGACTCTGTCAGAAGGCAAAGGACCTGGGCATTCGCGTCATGCTGGACGGCGTTTTCAATCATACCGGCGACAACAGCAAGTACTTTAATGCAAAGGGCGCATACTCCTCTTTGGGCGCAGCGCAGAGTCCGGACAGCCCCTATTATGACTGGTATACCTTCCAGGAGTGGCCAACGCAATACGATTGCTGGTGGGGCTTCCATACCCTCCCCGCAGTCAACGAGGACCATCCGGATTATATTGACTACATCGTTGAAAGCCAGGACTCTGTGATTCGCCGCTGGCTTCGGGCCGGTGCGGACGCCTGGCGGCTGGACGTGGCCGATGAACTTCCGGACAGCTTTATTGCCCGTATCCGTTCTGCTATTATGGAGGAAAAGCCAGATGGTTTCCTGCTGGGCGAGGTCTGGGAGGACGGCAGCAATAAGATCGCCTACAGCCAGCGGCGCAGATATCTGCTGGGGCATGAGGTCCACAGCCTGATGAATTATCCCTTCCGTACTGCTGCGCTGGCTTATTTGCAGGGTGGAGATGCCGCCAGTTTTATGGATGCCATGGAAACAATCCGGGAGAACTACCCGCCAGAGGTTTTTTTCAGCGGAATGAATCTGCTGGGAACCCATGACACACCCCGCATTCTGACTTTGCTGGGAACCTCTCCCAGCGAATCGCCTGCCAGCCGTGAGGCGAAGGCTCTTTACCGCATGACAGAGGATGAATACCGGCAAGGAAAACAACTGCTGCTGATTGGCGCAACCCTGCTTTATACGTTCCCAGGATCTCCTACTGTTTACTATGGAGATGAAACTGGCATGGAGGGCTTTGAGGATCCCTTCAACCGGGGGACTTTTCCCTGGGGGCGGGAGGACGCGGAGCTGCAGGCACATTTCGCGCTTCTGGGCAGACTGCGAAATGAACGCATCTCTCTTCAGTCCGGAGATATCCGCTGGCTGGCAGCCCAGGGGCATCTCCTCGCTTTTACCCGGGAACGCGGCACAGAGATGACAGTAACTGTTTTGAATACAGGCGGAAAGGCGGTCAGACTCCCGGTTCCCTGGTCAGATCATCTGGCGGTGGACGCGGTCAGCGGCAAGCAGTTTCTGGCGGCGGATGGCAGTATCTCTCTTGAGATTCCGCCTGTGTCGGGTGTGATTTTAATTGAGCAGGAGCGATTATGTTTCACGTGAAACATTTTACTTCATCCAAATTGTCCTTCCGTTCTTTTAATCAGCGCTGTGCGTGATTCTGAACTCCATTTTTTCATTGAAATACAGGATCTTAACAAAAATTTTGTATTTCGCCTGTTGAAAATCAAGGATTTTGTGATATACTATCACATAGAATAGAAACTGGGACAGCCTGTCCCCTCTCCAGGAGGTGCTTTGTGGCCAAAATCGTAACCATTGTAAATCAAAAGGGCGGTGTGGGGAAAACCACCACCTGCGTCAGCCTGACAGCGGCTCTGCGGGAGATGGGCCAGCGCGTCCTGCTCTGCGACTTTGATCCACAGGCCAACGCTACCTCCGGCATGGGGGTGGACAAGTCTCTCTCTTTGGGGGTCTACGATGTTCTGCTCAATGAGATCGAACCGGAAAAGCGGATCGTCACCACGCGTTATGGAGACGTCCTTCCCTCCTCAAAAGGTCTGGCGGGAGCGGGCGTGGAGCTGGTGACCCTGCCTGACCGGGAGCATCTGCTGAAAAAGGCGCTGGAAAAGCTCTCCCCAAATTATGACTACATATTCATCGACTGCCCTCCCTCCCTGGAGCTGCTGACGCTGAACGGACTGTGCGCTGCGGACAGCGCACTGGTTCCGGTACAGAGCGAGTACTTTGCGCTGGAAGGTCTCAGCGACCTGATGTATACCATCCGGGCGGTACGGCGGTCCTTGAATCCCTCTCTGGAACTGGAGGGAGTGCTGCTGACGATGTACGACAGCCGCACCAATCTCGCGCTCCAGGTGGCAGAGGAGGTCAAGCGATATTTTCCCGGCAAGGTCTACGCCACGGTGATCCCCCGGAATGTCCGTCTCAGCGAAGCACCCAGCCATGGGAAGCCCATCAGCGCTTACGACCGTACCTCCCGGGGCAGCGAGGCTTACGCTGCCCTGGCCCAGGAATTTCTGCGTAAGAATCAGAAATAGGAACAAAATGATAGATTTTTTGCGCATCTTTCCTTCTTAGCCGCATACCATGGATTGATCCCCAAAGAATGGGAAGCTGAACGCTTCAAAAAGGAAACATGACGGAAGAAGGAGGAGCTGTCATGCCATCGAAGAAAACAGGAATGGGCAAAGGACTGGAAGCCCTGCTGGGCGAGGATTTTTCCGCTGACTTTTCCGCGCCGTCTTCTACCCTGCCGGTTTCTCAGATTGAGAGCTGCCGGAATCAGCCCAGAAAGAACTTTGACCGGACAAAGCTGGAGGAGCTGGCGGACTCAATTCGCCAGCATGGTGTCATTCAGCCGCTGACGGTACGCAAGCTGTCCTCCGGGTACTATCAGATTATCGCCGGAGAGCGGCGGTGGCGGGCGGCAAGGCTGGCGGGATTGACGGAGATTCCGGCGGTGGTCATTGAGGCGGATGACCAGAAGGCCATGGAGCTGGCCATGATTGAGAACCTCCAGCGGGAGGATCTGGATCCCATTGAGGAGGCCCAGGGCTTCCGGGCGCTTGTGGAGCAATATGGGATGACCCAGGAGGAGGCCGCCCGGCGGGTGGGAAAGTCCCGCAGCGCAGTCACCAACTCCATGCGGCTTCTGGATTTGCACCCGGCCATCCAGGAGATGATAACCGACGGAAAACTGTCCGCCGGGCATGCGAGGGCTCTTCTGCCCCTCTCTCCCTCCCTGCGGAGCAGCGCCGCCAGGGAAATTATTGACAAGGGCCTGAACGTCCGGCAGGCGGAGCAGTTGGTGAAGCGCCTCCTGGCCGGGGAGACCCTGGCGGACCGTCCGGAACGAGCCCGGCCTCTGCTGGCCGTGGACTATGTGAAAGAGGCAGAAAAGGCCCTTTCCGCCTCTATCGGCAGGGCCTGCCGCATTACTCAAGGCAAGCGAAAGGGCAAGGTGGAGATTGAATACTACGGCGTAGACGACCTGAACAACTTGCTGGAGGCTCTGGAAGAGATGAACCAGCGGTAAGTGTTTCCGATGTTTCACGTGAAACATTCCGAAGATAAAACCCCGCGCCCCGGCGCAAAAGGAGGAACCAACATTGTTAGACATCAAATTCATTCGTGAGAATCCAGAAATCGTAAAGGAAAATATCAAGAAGAAGTTCCAGGATGAAAAATTACCCCTGGTAGACAGAATCCTGGCGCTTGACAGTGAAAATCGCGCGGCGATCACGGAGGCCAGCGAACTGCGCTCTCAGCGCAACAGCCTGAGCAAGCAGGTCGGCATTCTGATGGGTCAGGCGAAAAGAGACCCGAATAAACTGGAGGAAGCCGAAGCCGCCAAAGTTACGGTCAAGGCCAACGCGGAGCGTCTGGCTGAGCTGGAGAAGAGGGAAACTGAGCTGGAAGCAGAAATCCATAAGCTTCTGCTGGTAATCCCCAATATCATCGACTCCTCCGTACCTATTGGTCCGGATGACAGTTGCAATGTAGAAGTTCAGCGCTTTGGTGAACCAGCCGTCCCCAGCTTTGAGATTCCCTACCACACGGAAATCATGGAGCGCTTTGACGGCATTGACATGGACGCGGCGGGTCGTGTATCCGGAAACGGCTTCTACTATCTCATTGGCGACATGGCGAGACTCCACGAGGCCACTCTGGCCTACGCCAGGGACTTCATGATCAACAAGGGCTTTACCTACTGCATTCCACCCTTTATGATTCATGGCAGCATTGTCGAGGGCGTCATGAGTCAGACAGACATGGATGCCATGATGTATAAGATTGAGGGCGAGGATCTCTACTTGATCGGCACCAGCGAGCACTCCATGGTAGGCAAATATATTGACCAGATTTTGCCTGAATCCACCCTCCCCCACACTCTGACCTCCTATTCTCCCTGCTTCCGGAAGGAAAAGGGCGCCCATGGCATTGAAGAGAGAGGCGTATTCCGCATCCACCAGTTTGAAAAACAGGAGATGATCATCGTCTGCAAGCCAGAGGAGTCCATGGACTGGTATAATAAGCTGTGGCAATACAGTGTAGAATACTTCCGTACCCTGGACATCCCGGTGCGGCAGCTGGAATGCTGCTCCGGCGATCTGGCGGACCTGAAGGTCAAGAGCTGCGACATAGAAGCCTGGAGTCCCAGGCAGCAAAAGTACGCCTTTGAGGTTGGCTCCTGTACCAATATGGGCGATGCCCAGGCCCGCCGCCTGAAGCTCAGAGTAAAGGGGGAGGATGGAAAGAACTACCTTCCCCATACGCTGAACAATACGGTAGTCGCACCTCCTCGTATGTTGATTCCCTTTCTGGAAAACAATCTCCAGGCGGACGGCAGTATAAAGATTCCCACAGTCCTGCGGCCCTACATGGGCGGCAAAGAGATCCTGATTCCCAAGCGTTGAAAAGCAGGCGGATTAATAAAAATCAATTAAAATAAGGAGAATTGCAATGAAAACGTTCTGGAAACTACTCGGCGTGGCAGCATTGGCAGTTGGCCTGACCCCTTATAAGATTGAGAAAAACGAGGAAACCGGCGAAAACAGCTACCAGGCTCTTCTGTGGCGCATCACCAGCGAACCCAGCCAGATTGAGGGCGAAAAACGCCAGATCGGTATTAACCTGGGCGAGGGCACACTGACGTCGAAGCTGTGGGAGCTGGCAGAGAAGAAGGATGAGCCCCACCTGTTCAGCGATGAACTGTGCGTAGAATACACCGGCGTACCAGTAACAGAAGGAGGCGAAGCCCCCGCGCCGGAGGCGCCCGCCGCACCCGCTGAACCAGCAGAGCCCACTACGCCGGAAGCGCCTGCCGAAATCCAGGCGGAAGAGCAAAAGGAAGAGGCTTAAGCGCCTCCTCCTGCTGCAAGCGACAGGAGGAATACACCGATGAAAAAGTTTTTCCAGGAATTCAAAGAATTTGCCATGCGGGGCAACGTGATGGACCTCGCGGTGGGCGTTATCGTGGGCGGCGCATTCAGTTCCATCACCACATCGCTCATCAACGACATTATTATGCCCATCATCGGCATTTTCGTCAGTGAGGCCAGCTTTGCGGACCTGTACTTTTACACCAACGGCGCCATGATCACCTACGGAAACTTTCTACAGGCCGTGCTCAACTTTATTATTATGGCCTTTATCGTTTTCTGCATGGTGAAAGCTGTCAACCGCCTTACCCGCAGGAAGAAAGCGGAAGCCCCCCCTCCCCCGCCAGAACCTTCCGCTGAGGAGAAGCTGCTGACAGAGATCCGCGACCTTCTGAAAGACCGGAAGCAATGAGAGATATCCTGGTACAAGGGCTGGATGCCTTGGGCTTGGACAAGTCCCGCATCCCCGCCCTGGAACAATTCTCCGCCTTCATGCTGGAGCGGAATCAGGTCATGAACCTGACCGCCATCACAGAGCCAAAAGACATCGCCGCACTTCACCTGCTGGACAGTCTGGCATTGATCCCGGCGGCCGGGCTGGAGGCGGAACAGATCGTAGACGTGGGAACAGGCGCTGGGTTCCCCGGAATGCCGCTGGCAATTGTCAGACCGTCCCTGCGTGTGACACTGCTGGACAGTCTGGGGAAACGGGTGGACTTTTTGAAAGAGACCTGTAAGACGCTGAAGCTGGACAATACAGAATGCGTCCACGCCCGCGCGGAGGAATTCGCCGTCGCGAGGCGGGAGATCTTTGACGCCGCAGTCAGCCGCGCCGTTGCTGCTTTGCCGGTCCTTTGTGAGCTGAGTCTCCCTCTGGTCAGGATTGGCGGGCGGATGCTGGCAATGAAGTCCAGTCACACAGAGGAAGAAATCCGTCAGGCGGAATCCGCTGTCCGGATATTAGGCGGCCGGCTTGAGTGGGTCAAGGACTATACGATCCCAACAACAGATGTGGTCCACCGTGTGATATGCATCCAGAAGGTCTCCCCCACCCCAAAGAAATACCCCAGACGCTTTGCGCTGATAAAAAAATCACCGCTGGGCGTTCCCGGTCAGAAATAGGAGGCAGTATATGGGCCAGGTCATTGCAGTCGTATCCGGAAAAGGCGGAACGGGGAAAACCTCATTTACCGCCAATGTGGGCATGGCGCTGGCGCAGCTGGGACATCCAACCCTCTGCCTGGACTGCGACGTGGGGCTGAGAAACCTGGATATCGCCCTTGCCATGACAGACCGGGCCATGATGGATTTTACCGACGTCATGGCTGGAGGATGTTCCCTGGATGAAGCGGCGGTTCAGCATCCTCAGCAAAAAAATCTATATCTTCTGACCGCGCCTGCCCGGATTGGTACCCTGAACGTGGACCGGGAGGGCTTCCGGGCAATCTTTCCGGAAATCCGAAATAAATTTGATTACTGCATTGTGGATGCTCCGGCTGGACTTGGGGCAGGGTTTCATCTGGCCATGTCCAGCGCGGACCGGGCGGTAGTCGTTACCACGACAGAGGAGAGCAGCCTGCGGGACGCCCAGCGGACCGTCATGGAGCTGAACGACATGCCAGCCGGACATCTCCATCTGATTGTCAACCGTTGCAGAAAAAAGCTCCTGCACTCCCTCCATCAGACCATTGACGACGCCATTGACAAGGCGGGTCTCCCCCTGCTGGGCGTAATCCCCGAGGATGAGACGATGCCGCTGTATGCCGGACGCGGGATTCCACTTCTGATAACCAACAACGACTGTTCCGCCAAGGCGTACCGCAACATTGCCCGCCGGATTGACGGCCAGCGGGTACGGCTTATGAAGATTCGATAAGTATTTGAACAAGCGAAGGAAGGACTGGACGTCCAGTACGTGTGGGGTTGTTCGGTGTTTTCTATCGGCACAGAGAAAGGAAGGTAAGACACATGTACATTGCTCTGATGTCCCATGATAACAAGAAAGATCTGATGGTTCAGTTCTGTACCGCTTACGCCGGGATTCTGTCCAGACACAACCTATGCGCCACCAGCACAACAGGGCAGATGGTAGCGGATGCCACCGGCCTCCACGTCCACCGGTTCCTGACCTGCCAGCACGGCGGCAGCCAGCAGATCGGTGCGCGCATCGCGTATAACGAGATGGACATGGTGCTGTTTTTCGTGGATCCCAACGACTCCTCCATGGAGAAGGAGCTCCTATACATCTCCCGCCTGTGCGACCAGAACAACATTCCTTTTGCGTCCAACGTGGCGACAGCGGAAATGCTGGTGCTTGGCATGGATCGCGGCGACCTGGATTGGCGGAACATCGTAAATCCCAAGCAGAAGTATAACCGGCAGTGATTCATGACCGCAAGCAGCCTCAAAACGCAGAGTTCGTGTAGGGGGTTGGGAAATCGTTCTTCTGAAAATTGATTTCCCTGCCACTTTAAAAATTCCCCTTGCATTTCCCATTAAACCTGATATAATACCAACCATTAGCACCGTGAAGAAGGCGACAGAGTACCCATGCGCCCCGTACAGAGAGAGCCGCCACAGGCTGGAAGCGGCTTACGGAGAGAACAAGGGGAACGACAGCGCCCGAGCGGAGGCGGAGACGCCTGCGGCCAATCCCGCCGCGCCGGAAAAGGGGTAGAAAGGACTCAGCCGTGCGGCTGTGTTGAATGTGGGTGGCACCACGAGGGTTAGTCATGCTCTCGTCCCGCTGATTCGGGGACGGGAGCATTTATTTTATCCTGACAGATTATTCCTTCCAAACCGAAAGATCGGAAGTAATATCCACATATCGCACTGATTTTGTGGAAAAATCCGTGCCTGTCCTGAAATGAAGGACCTGGTGGCGTTGGCTGACTACTTCGAGGTATCCATGGACTATATGACAGGCCGCACAGAAAAGCAGAAACTCAATAAATAGCCCAATCCCCTTGCAGGGGCGTACATTGTGCGCCCGCAAGCCAAAGGGCAGATGCAAAAAACCGGCAAACCACCACCCATACGCTGCCCCAACAAGCCATACTCTGAAATTCCCTCTCCAGAGGGGCCAAACAAAGGAGAAACTACAAATGAACGTACAACCGAGAACTCTGTCCGGATTCATGGAGCTGCTGCCGCGCCAGCAGGTTCTGATGGAATCCATCATGTCCACCCTGCGGGAGATCTACTCCCTCTACGGCTTCACGCCCCTGGACACGCCCATCATCGAAGCAAGTGAAGTCCTGCTTGCCAAGGGTGGCGGCGAGACGGAAAAACAGATCTACCGTTTCACCAAGGGCGACAGCGACCTGAGCCTCCGCTTTGACCTCACCGTTCCCCTGGCAAAATATGTGGCCCTGCACTATAACGAGCTGGCCTTCCCTTTCCGCCGCTATCAGATTGGCAAGGTCTACCGGGGCGAACGCGCCCAACGAGGCCGTTTCCGGGAGTTCTATCAGGCGGACATCGACGTAATCGGCGACGGCAAGCTAGACATTACCAACGAGGCGGAAATTCCTGCCATCATTTACCAGACCTTTTCCAAGCTGGGTCTGAGGAAGTTCCAGATCAAGGTCAACAACCGAAAGGTCCTCAACGGCTTCTATGCAATGCTTGGCCTCCAGGAGCAGTCCGGCGATGTCATGCGCACCGTGGACAAGCTGGAGAAAATTGGCCCTGAAAAGGTGAAGACCATCCTCATGGACGACCTCAGCGTCAGTGAGGAAAACGCGGACGCCGTCCTGAAATTCATTTCCATCAAAGGCAGCAACACCCAGGTACTTGAGGCCCTGGAGGCTTACCGTGGTAAAAGCGAGCTTTTTGACCAGGGCCTGGATGAACTTGGCACGGTGGCAAAATACCTGAGCGCTTTCGGCGTCCCGGAGGAAAATTTTGCTGTTGACCTTACCATTGCCCGCGGACTGGACTACTACACGGGTACTGTATATGAAACATTCATGTTGGAACACCTGGAAATCGGCTCTATCTGCTCCGGCGGACGTTATGACAACTTATCGGAATATTATACAGACAAAATACTTCCTGGCGTAGGAATTTCTATTGGTCTGACCCGGCTGTTCTATGTCCTGAACGAGCAGAACATGCTCAATCAAAACCGCAATACCGCCCCGGCTGACGTGCTGATCCTGCCAATGACGGAGGATCTCTCCCCCGCTGTGGAGCTGGCAACCAGATTCCGCAACGCGGGAATCCGCGTGCAGCTCTACAGTGAACAGAAGAAGTTCAAGGCCAAAATGAACTACGCGGATAAAACCGGCGTTCCCTATGTGATATTCTTAGGCGAGGATGAAATCAAGGACAGCGTAATATCCTGCAAGGAAATGGCCTCCGGCGAACAGACGAACCTGAGCTTTGAGGACACTCTGGACCGGGTCCGGAAGGGACTGGAGACCAAAGGGAATGGCGCTGTGATACTGGAATAACCGTTCCTTCGCATAGACGAAAAGGTTTGTGTTGATTATAAAATATAATAGCAAGTATAAATTATACAAATAATAATAGAAAAGAGGCAGCAATATGACACAGAACCGCACACATACCTGTAATGAGCTCCGCCTGGAGCACGCAGGCCAGAAAGTCAAGCTTTCCGGCTGGATGGAGAATGTCCGTGAGGTCGGACAGAACTTCGCGTTTGTGATCCTCCGGGATTTCTATGGCACCACCCAGGTGGTAGTGGAAACCGAAGAGATGATGAACATTATCCACAGCCTGAACAAGGAAACCACCATCTCCGTAGAGGGCACAGTCCGGGAGCGCAGCAGCAAAAACCCGACCCTACCCACTGGAGACGTGGAGGTGGTCCCCGAGAAAATTGAAGTCCTGGGCAAATGTCAATATAACGAACTGCCCTTCCAGATCAACCACAGCCGCGAAGCTGACGAGACCCTGCGCCTGAAATACCGCTATCTGGACCTGCGCAACCCGGAGGTCAAGAAAAATATCGTCCTGCGCTGCAAGGTGGTCTCCGCCATCCGCGCCGCCATGATGGACCACGACTTCCTGGAGATCACCACGCCCATTCTGACGGCCTCCTCCCCCGAGGGCGCGCGTGACTATCTGGTCCCCGCCCGGAAACATCCCGGCAAATTCTACGCCCTCCCCCAGGCCCCCCAGCAGTTCAAGCAGCTATTGATGACCTCCGGCTTTGACCGGTATTTCCAGATTGCGCCCTGCTTCCGCGATGAGGACGCCCGCGGCGACCGCTCCCCCGGTGAGTTCTACCAGCTGGATATGGAAATGAGCTTCGCCACACAGGACGACGTGTTTGCCGTAATTGAGGATGTTTTCCCGCCCATTTTCGCTAAATACGGCCTGTACGACACCGTCCCCGCCACGCCCTTCAAGCGCATTGGCTTCAACGAGGCCATGGAGACCTACGGTTCCGACAAGCCTGACCTGCGCATTGACCTGACCGTCACCGACGCGACCGAGCTTCTGTCGAACTGCGGCTTTGGCCCCTTTGAGGGAAACACGGTCAAAGCCATCGCAGTCTCCGGTTTCACCGCCACCCGCAAGCAGATTGACCAGCTCTGCGCAGATGTAGAGGTGCAGGCAGGCAACAAAGCCTATTGGTTCCGCCTGGACGACAAGGGAGAGCTGACCGGCGGCATTTCGAAGTTCCTGGCCGAATGCAAGGACGAAGTGATTGCAAAGCTTGACTTGAAGCCCAACAGCTTTGTCGGCCTCACCGCAGGCAAAAAGAGCGCGGCGCAGAAGACGGCTGGCGTACTCCGCAGCAAGCTGGGCGCCCTGTGCCCCAACCACATGGACAAGGATAAATACGAATTCTGCTGGATTGTGGACTTCCCCATGTACGAGATTGGCGATGAGAGCGGCGAGCTGGAATTCTGTCACAATCCGTTTTCCATGCCTGACGGCGGCGCTGCCATCCTGGACAAGGCAATCAAGGGCGAGGTTGACCCGCTGACCATCACAGCGTTCCAGTACGACTTGGTGTGCAACGGCGTGGAGCTCAGCTCCGGCGCGGTCCGCAACCATGACCCTGAAATCATGATAAAGGCGTTCCATCTGGTCCGCCTGGGCGAAGAAGATGTGAAAGCCAAATTCCCAGCCATGTATAACGCCTTCTGCTACGGCGCGCCGCCCCACGCCGGCATCGCGCCCGGCGTAGACCGCATCGTCATGCTCCTGGCAGGCGAAGAATCCATCCGTGAAATCATCCCCTTCCCCATGAACAAGAACGCCCAGGACCTCATGATGGACGCCCCCTCTACAGTCGAGCAGAAGCAGCTTGACGAACTGCACATCGCCATTACAGCAGTCGAGGAGAACTGAAGCCGCCCATATGATAACTACCAGCGCACTGACATAGCTGGTATCTACTGATATGAAATTAAAATTTATACAATTAGTATTGTTTTTTCTTCTCCTGTTGTGCGCCTGCGCACAGCAGGAGAAGCCCCCGGAGACGAATTCTCCCCCTGCCGCCGCCATTCCGCCGGCAGTCTCAGAAAATCCGCCCGCCCAGGAGGACAGCGAAACCGTAATCAATCCAGAACCGCTGCCAGAACCCGAACCGGACCCCAGGTCGCAGGCGGTCGAGACGGTCCTCTCCACCATGACCCTGGAAGAAAAGGTGGGTCAGATGTTCTTCGTCCGCTGTCCAAACATCAACGCAGAGGAGAAGATCTCAGAATATCACCTGGGCGGATACCTTCTGTTCCTCCAGGACTTCAAAGATCTGGCCGGAAACTGGCTGACGGCCGAAGCCTTCACCAATAAAATCGCCGCATACCAGAGCAATTCCACCATTCCCCTTTTCATCGGCGTGGACGAGGAGGGCGGCACCGTCGCCCGCGCCAGCCGCAACCCCAATCTCTTTCCGGAAAAGTTCAAGTCCCCCCAGGAAGTCTTTGCGTCGGGCGGACTGGAGGCTGTTGAACGGGACGCAGTTGACAAATACAGAGGTCTGCTCCGCTGCGGTATCAACGTCAATTACGCCCCTGTCGCGGACGTATCCACCGACCCGGCGGACTTCATCCATGCCCGCTCCTTCGGCCAGGACGCCCAAGCTACAGCGGAATTCGTCGAAACCGTTGTAACCGCAGCCGGAAACGTCTCCGTCAGCGACGGCGAGACCGCATATAAGATCGGCTCCGTCCTCAAGCATTTCCCCGGCTATGGCAATAACGTGGACACGCACACCGGTATCGCCATCGACGAGCGCACCTATGACCAGTTTACAGCGGCGGACTTCCTCCCCTTCCAGGCAGGCATCAAAGCTGGGGCCGGGTCCGTCCTGGTCAGCCACAACATTGTCAAATGCATGGATGAAAGCCTCCCTGCGTCCCTGTCCTATGAGGTTCACCGTGTCCTGCGGGAAGATCTGGGCTTTGAGGGCGTAATCCTCACCGACGACCTTGCTATGGACGCGGTGGAGGCTTACGCAAAGGACGGTTCCGTAGCCGTCCTGGCGGCGCTGGCTGGCAACGACATGATCGTCACAACAGACTTTCAGACGCAGATTCCCCTTGTGATTGAAGCTGTACAAGCGGGTTTGATTGAAGAAACCATCATCGATTCCGCCGTCCGCCGTGTCCTGGGCTGGAAGTACGATCTGGGACTGATTAAATGAAGAAAGGACAATCCGTCCGATGACAGAAAAATTATATTATAACGACTCCTTCACCCAGACCTTCACCGCTGTGGTCACCTCCTGCATCCAGGAGAAAACTGCCTGGGCAGTGACTCTGGACCGTACCGCCTTCTACCCCGAAGGCGGAGGCCAGCCAGCCGACCACGGCGCTCTGGGCGGCGCGGCTGTCACAGACACACGGGAAAAGGACGGCGAAATCATTCATTTCTGTGATAACCCCCTCCCCGTTGGAGAAACTGTAGAGGGAACAATCGACTTTGCCCGCCGCTTCGACTTCATGCAGCAGCACAGTGGAGAGCATATTGTTAGCGGCATCCTCTGCGGGATGTTCCACTGCGACAACGTAGGCTTCCATATCGGCCACGAGCTGGTCACAATCGACTTCAATGCGGAGTTATCCACAGAGGATGCTGAAAAAGTGGAAAAGCTGGCGAATCAGTATATCTGGGAGGACCATCCCATTCAAATTGGCTATCCGTCTTCCACAGAGCTGGAGAATCTTGAGTACCGCAGTAAAAAAGCCCTGACGGGACAGGTGCGCATTGTCTCCTGGCCCGGCGCGGACTGCTGCGCCTGCTGCGGGACGCATATGCGCTCCAGCGGTCAGGTGGGTATCGTCAAGCTGATCTCCTGTCAGAAGTTTAGGGACGGCGTGCGCATTGAGATGGCTGCCGGCGCCCGTGCTCTGGGGTGGATGAACACCGTAGCCGCACAGAACACAAAGGTTTCCCAGCTTCTTTCCGCCAAGCCGGATGCGACCGCGTCAGCGGTAGAACGCCTGCAAAAGGAGCTTTACGCCCTGCGGGGCCGCGTCACGGAGCTGGAGGAGCGGGATTTTGCCCGCCTCGCGGAGGAATACGCCGGAAAAGGCAGCGTCCTTCTCATACAAAGTCCGATGACAGCCGACTCCCTGCGGAAGCTGTGCGGCCTGGTCCAGGAGAAATGCGGCGGGCGCTGCGCCGTATTCGCCGGAGAGGACGGCGGTTACCAGTACGCTGTCAGCCTCCCCGGAGGAGATCTGCGGTCCTTTGCGAAGGAGATGAACGGGGCGCTGCAAGGACGGGGCGGCGGCAAGCCGGAATTCGTTCAGGGCAGCGTCCAGGCGTCCAGACAGGCCATTGAAAACTTTTTCGATCAAGGGGATAAGGCATGAAATATCTGCACCAGGCATTGATAATTTCCGCCGTCACCTTTGCGGCGGAGATCGTCAAATATCTGCTCCCTCTTCCGGTTCCGGCCAGCATCTACGGACTGCTCCTGCTCTTTGTCCTGTTGAAGACCGGAGCCGTCAGACTCAGTCAGATTGAAGACGCAGGCAACCTGCTGCTGGAGCTGATGCCCCTGCTGCTGGTCCCGGCGTCGGTCAGCTTTCTGACTGTGCTGGACACCATCCAGGTCATGCTCTTACCGGTGCTCATCATGGGATTGATTGGCACAATCGCCGTCATGTATATCACCGGGCAGGTTTCCCAGCGGCTGATCCGGCGGGGTGGAAAGGAGAGATCCCATGAGTGAACTGCTGACCGCCTGCGCCAGCTTCGGCCTGTTTCTTCCCCTGACAACCTACCAGCTTGCCAGGGTCATTAACAAGAAGACAGGCAGGGAACTGTGCAACCCGCTGCTGTTCTCTACGGTCTGCTGCTGCGCTGTGCTGCTGCTGACAGGAACGGACTACGAGGTATTCTATGAAAACGGCGGCAGCATACTGGAATTTTTCCTGACGCCCGCCACCATCTGTCTGGCGATTCCGCTATACAAGCAGTTTAATTTGCTGAAAAAACAAGCCGGCGCGGTGGCCGCCGGATGCGCGGCTGGAGTACTTGCCCATATGCTGGGCTGTGTGCTGATGCTGCGCCTGTTTCAGATGGAACCGGCGGAATATATTTCCCTTCTGCCCAAATCCATCACCACGGCCATCGGAAAGGGCCTCAGCGAGGAACTGGGCGGCTATCCGGCCATTACAATGGCCACCATCATGCTGACGGGCTTGTTTGGGGCGGTGGCCGCGCCGGGTCTTCTGAAACTGTTCGGCGTAAAGGAGCCCCTGAGCCAGGGGCTGGCAATCGGTACGTCCTCCCATGCCGCCGGGACCTCCCGCGCGGTGGAGCTGGGGGAAATCCAGGGCGCGGCCAGCAGTCTGGCCATTGTTGTGACCGGACTGCTGACGGTCCTTGCGGCCCCGGTCTTTGCGCATCTTGCCGGATAATATGGAAGTCATAAAACACCAGGAAACCCCGTCTTGCGACGGGGTTTCCTGGTGTGTGTTGTGTGTGTTTTAGGAGGGAGAAATCGCATCGGGTGTTACCCCTTTGCTGATTATGATATTACAGCACTTTTAAGAAGAAATCATGAAATCAGTGTAAACAAACTATGAACGTTTAGAAATTCTCGTCACCGACAAACATTTCCTCGGCCTCCTCCAGGGCTTCAGACAGGATCTGCTGGACGCGGCTGAACTCCATAAGATCATCCGAATCCATCAGCGTCAGCGCCTCATCAATCCTTCCGACCAGCAGAGCGTATGCTTTTTGATAGTTGTTTATAAAATAACCTCCAAATAATACGTCAGTTTTGCGTCATTATAACGTCAAACTTATCCATTATAATAACATGACGCTATAATGATGTCAATAGTGAGTCATAGGAGCGTTATGATGTCAAATAATGATATGGTGCGTTTCACGCTGCGTATTCCAAAGGAATTGCTTGATAAGTTCGGTTATATAGCTGAATACAACGGAAGAACCAAGAATAAAGAACTGGAACAGATGATAAAAGCGCGAATTAATGCCTTTGAGGATAAAATTGGAACAATTCATCTGGACAACGATGAATCCATGTAGGGGCGGATGATATCTGCCCCTACAAAATTGATTTTCCCGTACAAAAATGTTTTCCCTTTACGTGAAATAATCCAGCGGAACAGTCAAGAACGCCCCGGAGCCAATAGCTCCGGGGCGTTGTCCGTCTATTTCAGCTTCTGCCACTCCCCCACCGCCAGCTCGTCGCAGCGGTTGTTGTAGGGATTTTCAGCGTGGCCCTTGACCCAGTGGGTCCGTACCTGATGGGTTTCGCACAGGTCCAGCAGCACCGCCCAGAGGTCCGGGTTCAGCGCAGGCTTTTTGTCGCCCTTGACCCAGCCTCTGGCCCGCCACCCCCTGGCCCAGCCCTTCTCCAGGGCGTCAATGACATACTTGCTGTCGGAGTACAGGTCCACAACGCAGGGCTCCTTCAGCATCTGTAAGGCGCGAATGACTCCGGTCAGCTCCATACGGTTATTGGTGGTGTTCCGCTCGCCGCCGGACAGCTCCTTGGTATGGGAACCGTATTGCAGGATAGCCCCCCAGCCGCCGGGACCGGGGTTGCCTGAGCAGGCACCGTCGGTATAGATGGTTACAGTTTTCATATGTTATCCTATTCCAATTTGATACGTTCGGTGATCAAATGCTCATAATATGCCATAGGGCCAATCAGCTTTGGCATATCCAGTGCATCCTCCAGGCGTTCGGAGTGTCCCGCCCTGATTACGTCCAGAAACTGCGTTCTCACCGTCTTCAGCATCCCAATCATCTCCGCCTCTGCATTCCCAAGAAGCTCCAGCATTGTCACGCCATCCACCAGAATCGGACGAAACAGATCGTCTCTCGCCTTTTGCAGCGCAAAAATAGACTGTCCGGTTATACAGAAGTCAACAATCTCCAACATCAGACTTTGCAGAGTTCGGACCGATTTTTCCAGATCGGGACGGTAATCAATCCGGGCGGGCTCCATCCTCTCCAACTGTCCCACCACCACAGTTTCGTCCAAGCGTTCAAGGAGTTCCTTCTCCGTCAGACACAAGGTCTCCGGCTCTGGAGAATCCTTCCTCTTGTTATTGAGAAACTTGTATTTTCCATCCCGCCAATCAGTAAAGATCACCGCATGCTTACTCTTCGGCGAGAACCGGAGCCCCAGCATGACCGGAGAGCCCGCCTGAAAACTGGTACAGAACTCCTCCCTGCCCATCTGGCGCTCGGAAAGGGAAAATCCAAGCAGCCGCAGATACAGATTAAACCATCTCGCTCCCTGAAGCATCGGGCCGGCGAGATAGCTCCCATCCTCGCGGTCGAAAAGATAGGGCAGCCTCATTTGCATGGCAATCTCCCGGTCTTCCGTATCGACGCCATAGAAGGAGAGAAGATTCGCCAGTCCCGCATAGGAGCATGAGGAATTGAATGTCATATACTTCATATCCGTCACAGCTCCCTCTTTTTCTCCTGGTACTCCTCCTCGGAGAGCAGTCCGGCCTGCCTCAGCGCCTTCAGCTGTTCCAGCTTCGTCTGGTCCGCCGCAGGCCGGGTATGTCTCACCTGCACCTTCTTTTGGGGACTGTTTTTCTGTTTTTGCTTCTTTTTCTTCTTGTGTTCCTCATAAGGGATAAAGATTCCAAAAACGAAGATAGCCAGGCCAATTATACAAAACCATTGTGTCTGCTGCGGCAGAAACATCATGAAGTTAGAAATGAGCGAACCAGCCATATCCTTTACTCCTGTTCCGTCTCCTCTTCCGGCTCACGCTCCGCCAGGGCGATGGAGATGACCTTATCGTCCTCCTCCTTGAAGCGCATGACGATAACGCCCTGCGTGGACCGTCCGCAGGTCTTGATGGTATCCACGGCGGTGCGCAGCAGTATTCCCTTTTCGGTCAGGACCATCAGATCCTCGCTGCCGTCCACCACCTTGATTCCGACCACATTTCCGGTCTTTTCCGTCAGGCCGTAATTCTTGATACCAAGGCCGCCCCGGGCAGTGATGCGGTACTCCTCCACCGGAGTCTGCTTGCCGTATCCCTTTTCCGTGATAGTCAGCACATTTTTGCCGGGAATGGCCCGTCCCGCGCCAACCACATAATCTCCCTCCCGCAGGCGGATGCCGCGCACGCCCATGGAACCCCGTCCGGTGGGCCGGACATCGTTTTCATCGAAGCAGAGGGCGGAGCCATCGTGGGTGGCAATCAGTACCTTCATGCTTCCGTTGGTCTCCCGGACAGAAATCAGCTCGTCTCCCTCGTCCAGAGTAATAGCCCGGATTCCGTTGCTGCGCAGGTTCCGCAGGGACTCGCCGGGGAGGCGCTTGACGGTGCCGTTGCGCGTGACCATGACCAGGAACCGTTCGCCAGTGGAGATGTCGTCGGTGTTAATCATGGCGCTGACCCGCTCGCCCTGTTCCACAGGCAGGATGTTGACCAGACTTGTACCCTTGGCGGTCTTGCCGGAGGCGGGGATCTGGTATCCCTTGCGGCGGTAGACCCGTCCCATGTTTGTAAAGAACAGGATATAGTCATGGGTGGATGCGGTGAACACCGTGTTCACGCAGTCCTCCTCCTTGGTTGACATGGACTTGTTGCCCTTGCCGCCCTTGGCCTGGAGGCGGTACTCGCTGGCGGGCGTGCGTTTGATATATCCGCCCTCGGTGAGGGTGTAGACGCACTGCTCCTCCTCAATCAGGTCCTCAATGTCAATTTCGTCCTCCACGTCCTGAATCTCGGTGATGCGGTCATCGCCGTACTTGTCACGGATGACTGTCAGCTCGTCCTTGAGAACGCCCTTCAGCATTTCCTCGCTGGAAAGAAGCTGGTTGAAGTAGCTGATCTTCTCCTCCAGCTCCTTGTACTCCGCCTCCAGCTTCTCCCGGTTCAGTCCCTGGAGGGAAATCAGGCGCATATCGCAGATGGCCTGGGCCTGGACGTCGTCCAGCCCGAAGCGTTCCATCAGCCGGTCCTTGGCGTCGTTGTAGCTGGAGCGGATGATCTGAATGACCTCGTCGATGTTGTCCTGGGCGATGAGCAGGCCCTCCAACAGGTGCGCCCGTTCCTGGGCCTTGCGCAGGTCGTACCGGGTACGGCGGACAATGACCTGCTCCTGGAACGCGATGTACTCATCCAGAATACTGCGCAGAGAGAGTATTTTCGGCTGCTTCTGGTTGTCCACCAGGGCCAGCATGATAATGGAGAAATTGGTCTGCATGGCGGTCTGCTTGAACAGCTTGTTCAGCACCACCTGGGGATTGGCGTCCCGCTTGAGCTCGATAACCACCCGCATACCGTTGCGGTCAGTCTCGTCCCGCAGGTCGCTGATGCCCTCCAGACGCTTGTCCTTCACCTGTTCAGCAATGTTCTTGATCATCTGCCGCTTGTTGACCTGATAAGGCAGCTCTGTAACAATAATCCGGGTACGGTTCTGGCCGAACTCCTCAAACTCCGTCCGGGCGCGCAATACAATCTTGCCCCGCCCGGTGGCATAGGCGGCACGGATACCGGAGCGGCCCATGATAATACCTCTTGTTGGGAAATCCGGCCCCTTGACATGCTCCATCAGGTCGTTGAGGTCAGTGTCAGGGTTGTCCAGCACGCAGATTACCGCATTGATGACCTCCCGCAGGTTGTGGGGCGGGATATTGGTGGCCATACCGACGGCGATGCCGCTGGAGCCGTTCACCAGCAGATTTGGGAAACGGCTGGGCATGACACGGGGCTCCTGGCGGGACTCGTCGAAATTGGGGTCCCAATCGACGGTTTCCTTGTCGATATCCCGCAGCATCTCATTGGAAATTTTGGACAGCCTGGCCTCCGTGTAACGGTAAGCCGCCGGGGGATCCCCATCCACGCTGCCGAAGTTCCCGTGTCCGTCCACCAGCATGTACCGCATGGAGAAATTCTGCGCCAGACGGACCATAGCGTCATAGACGGAGCTGTCGCCGTGGGGGTGGTAGCGGCCCAGCACGTCGCCCACGCAGGTAGCGGACTTCTTGAAGGGCTTGTCGCTGGTCAGGTTGTCCTCGTACATGGCGTAAAGGATGCGCCGGTGGACCGGCTTGAGGCCGTCCCGCACGTCCGGCAGGGCGCGTCCCACGATGACGCTCATGGCGTACTGCTTGTAGCTCTCCTCCATCTCGCCAACCAGCTCGGACTCGGTGATGATCTGATTGGGGAAAGCGATGTCTTCCGGTTTGTAGTCTCTGTTATGTGCCATACCGCGTCACCTCCTCAGTAATCCAGATTGACCGCGTATTTCGCGTTGCGCTCGATCCACTCCTTGCGGGGCTCCACTTCCTCGCCCATGAGGATCGTAAACACCTGATCCGCCGCCACCGCGTCCTCCAGCGTAATCCGGCGCAGGGTGCGGCGTTCCGGGTCCATAGTGGTCTCCCACAGCTCATGGGGGTCCATCTCGCCCAGGCCCTTGAAGCGGTTGATTTCAATTTTCACGTTGGGATTGTCTCCCCGCATTTCCGCAGAAATAGCGTCCCGCTCCGGGTCGGTGTAGGCCACCCGCTGGGTCTTGCCCCGGGTCAGCTTATAGAGCGGCGGCACGGCGGAATAGACATACCCCTTTTCAATCAGCGGCCGCATATAGCGGAAGAAGAAGGTCAGCAGCAGCGTCCGGATGTGCGCGCCGTCCACATCGGCATCGGACATGATAATGATTTTGTGATAACGGAGCTTGTCGATATTGAATTCCTCCCCGATGCCCGCGCCAAGGCCCAGCACCAAAGGATACAGCTTGTCATTGCCATAAATCTTGTCCGCCCTGGCCTTCTCCACGTTCAGCATCTTTCCCCACATGGCGAGGATGGCCTGGAACCGGCTGTCCCGGCCCTGGATGGCGGAGCCTGCGGCGGAGTCGCCCTCTACAATATAGAGCTCGCACAGGGACGGGTCCCGCTCGTTGCAGTCCTGGAGCTTGTCTGGCATCTGGCCGGACTCCAGGGCGCTCTTGCGGCGCACGGACTCCTTGGCCTTCCGGGCGGCCTCACGGGCGCGGTTGGCCATCATAGCCTTGTCCAGAATCAGACGGGCGGTTTTCGGGTTCTCCTCCAGGTACTCCTCCAGCCTTTCGCTGACCACAGCCGCGGTCAGGGTGCGGATGGATGCGTTGCCAAGCTTGGCCTTGGTCTGGCCCTCGAACTGGGCCTCGGTAAGCTTGACGGAGATCACACAGGTAATCCCCTCCCGGCAGTCCTCGCCGGAGACCTTGTCATCACCCTTGATGATATTGTTCTTCCTGCCGTAGGCGTTGAGCACGGTGGTCAGAGACCGCTTGAAGCCCTCCTCGTGCATTCCGCCCTCCGGCGTTCGCACGTCGTTGGCAAAGGAGACTATCGTCTCGCTGTAGCCGTCGTTATACTGCATGGCAATCTCAACGAAGGAGTCGTCCTTCATGCCCCGCATATAGATGACGTCCTCATGGACCGGGGCCTTGTTCTGATTCAGCCACGTCACATACTCCCGGATGCCGCCCTCATAGCGCATGGAGTCGGACGACTCCTGGCCCTCCCGCTTGTCGAAGGTGGAAATTTTCAGACCGGCGTTCAGAAACGCCTCCTGCTGCATGCGGGTGTGGATGGTCTCATAGCTGTAGGCGGTAACGTCGAACATCTCCGGGTCCGGCTTGAAGGTCACAATGGTACCAGTCCTGTCGGTAGTCCCAACAATCTTCATATGCTGGGTGATATCGCCCCGGGAGAACTTCATTTCGTAAATCTGCCCGTCCTTGTGGACCTGGACCTCCAGCCACTCGCTGAGGGCGTTGACCACGCTGGCGCCCACGCCATGGAGTCCGCCGGACACCTTGTAGCCGCCACCGCCAAACTTGCCGCCGGCGTGGAGGACGGTAAAGACCACCTCCAAAGCGGGCAGGCCCGTCTGGGGCTGGATGTCCACCGGGATGCCGCGTCCGTTGTCGGTGACAGTGATGGTGTCGCCCTCGTTGATGGTGACGGTGATCTCATCACAGAAGCCCGCCAGGGCCTCGTCGATGGAGTTGTCCACGATTTCATACACCAGATGGTGCAGACCGGACTCGCTGGTGGAGCCGATATACATGCCGGGACGCTTGCGCACGGCCTCCAGGCCCTCCAGGACCTGGATTTCGCTGCCGCCGTAGGCGTGCTCCACCTGGGTGACGTTCATTTCAGTTTGTTCATTTGTTACAGGCATAGGTTATCCTCGCTTTCTAAGGGAACGCTTGGTTTGTGTACAGCAAAGTTCAGGCCCGCCTCTACAGAAGCAGGGACCTGATGGATTCCAGCCGCCCGACCAGCGTAGCCGGCGCCAGCGGCGATATATAAACCCGCTGCCAGCTTCCCTGCGGGCAGCAGACAATAAGGGACTTCGGCAGATCGCCGCTGACGGCTGTGACCATGCCCTCCTCCTCCGCTGCCCGCAGGAGCCTTCTGGTATCCCGGGCGGTGGAGGCGTTGTCCAGATCAAATATTCCAATGATGTCGTCCGTTGGGACGGCGATGTTGCTTCCGAGATGAAGATACATCCTCCTCTTCCTCCTGTCAGCGCTGTTCCTTCACAACGCCGCCGCTCACCCGGAAGATTTTTCCGCTGAGGAGCGCGTACAGCCGGTCCTCCTCGCAGCAGGTGATGAACACCTGACCATTCCCCAGGCGGTTTAGAACATACTCCTGCCGCTTGGGGTCCAGCTCACTGAGCACATCGTCCAGCAGAAGAAGGGGATATTCCCCGATAATCTCCTTGTGAATCTCCCGCGCCGCCAGCTTCATCGCCAGCGCGGCGGTCCGGGTCTGTCCCTGGGAGGCGAAGGAACGGGCGCTGACGCCGTTGAGCATCACCTCCAGATCGTCCTTGTGGGGACCGGACAGACACTGGCGGCTGGAGACCTCGGCGTAGTGGTGCTCCCGCTGGTGCTCCAGCAGCTGCATGACCAGCATTCTGTGGTCTCCAAAGGGGTCGCTGACCGTCTTCACCGTCTTGTACTGGATGGACAGCTCCTCCTGTCCGCCGGAGCATTCGCTGTGAGCCGCCGCCGCGTAATAGGAAAGCAGCTTCACAAACCGCGACCGGTAGTGGATCAGGACAGCCCCCGTCTCCGCCATACGCAGGTTAAAGTCCGGCAGGGTGGCAATCAGGTCCGGGCGGTCGGCGCAGTCCCGCAGGATGCGGGTCTTGTGCTCATGGAGCCGCTGGTATTCCGTCAGGGCGGCGGCGTACCGTGGGCGCAGCTGGCAAAGGGATGTGTCCAGAAATTTCCGCCGGGCGGCCGCCCCCTCTTTGATAAGCTGCAGGTCCTCCGGACAGAAGAACACTGTGTTCAGCACGCTGCTGAGGTCGGACGCCACTTTTGCGGGCACTTGATTGACCGTGATTTTCTTTTTTCTGCCGTATCCTACCTCAATGCGGCTACTGAACTCCCGGTCCCGAGAAAAGATCTCCCCCTGTATTTGGAAGCCCTCGGCGTCGAATTGAATCAGCTCCCGGTCGGACCGGGTGCGGTTGGACTTTCCCGTGGACAGACAGACCATAGCCTCCAGCAGGTTGGTTTTCCCCTGGGCGTTCTCTCCGCAGATGACGTTGCACACCGGATCGAAGGAGACCTCCTGGCGGCTGTAGTTCCGGAAGGTCTCCAGCGTGAGATGATCAAGACGCATAGGCAGCCGTGCAGGTCCGCCCGTCAAAACAGACCACGTCGCCGGGGCGCAGCTTCTTTCCCCGCTGCAGGCAGATCTCACCGTTGACAGTCACCTGTCCGTCCTGAATGAGCATTTTGGCTTCCCCTCCGGAGGACGCCAGGTTTGCCAGCTTCATGAGATCCTGGAGCCGGATAAATTCGGTGGTAATGGTGATCGTTTCCATTGAAGTATACCCTTATCCGTTATTTTTCAGCCGTACAGGCAGTACCATATAGAGGAACTTCTCCTCTCCCTCCGCAGGAAGGATTACGCAGGGCGAGATGCCTGTGTTCAGTTCAATGCGTACAGTGTCCGCCGGGGCGTTTTTCAGGGCGTCCATCAGGTAGCGGTTATTGAATCCGATTTTCAGGTTATTCCCATCACCGGAAACGGAACAGATGTCTTTTGCTTCCCCGTTGGCGGTTTTTGCGGTCATGGTAACTTTCCCGTCGGTGAATGTGCACTGTACCGGACTTTTCTGTTTCTCCGAAATGACGACGGAAACGCGGTCAATGGACTGCATCAGCGCCTTCGTGTCTGCAGTGACGATAATAGGATTTGTCCTGGGGATGGCGGATTTGTAGTCCAGAAATTCGCCCTCCAGGCGGCGGCAGATCAGCTGATTGTTTCCCACTTCGAACAGCAGATGTCGATTACCGAGAGTAATCAAAACTTCCTCGTCAGTGTCGTCGCAGATTTTTTCCACCTCATTCAGTGCAGTTCCGGGAGCGACGAAGGAAAAGGTTCCGCCGCTGACCATATCCAGCGGTTCCTGCCGCAGGGCCAGCCGGAAGCCGTCCACGCTGACAATGGTCAGCCCGCCCTCATTGATTTCAAAGAGGGACCCGGTGTGGATGGGCCGTACCTCGTCAGTGGAGACGGCAAAACTGGTTTCAGCGATCATGGAACGAAGGGTTTTTTGTTGAATGCGGATGGAATATTGGTCCTCCACTACGGGCAGATCCGGGTAATCTTCAGCGGAGAGGGCTTGGATGTTGTAGTCCACGTCGCCGCAGGTCAGATGAACGTTAAGGTTTTTGTCAGCGGAGAAGCTGATGGCATCATCCGGCATACGGCGGATAATTTCGCCGAACAGTCTGGAGGGCAGAACCAGAGCGCCTTCTTCGGTAATGTCGGCGTCCAGGGTTGTGCGGATTCCTGTCTGCATGTTGTAGCCGGAGATTGTGAGCTGCGCGTCTGCCTGGAGGAGGATTCCTTCCAGAGCGGGGATGGAGCTTTTGGTTGCGGCGACACGGGAAGCGGTGTTAACAGCGGATTGAAGGAAGAGCTTTTCGCAGGAGAATTTCATAGTGTGTTCCCTTTCTGTGACAAGCGCGTTCAGGCGCATAATTGACCGGTGAGAAGAATAAGTTTAGTATTTTTCAGTAGGAGCGGCAGTAGGGAAAAATTTTGTGGATAACTGGCCGCAGCCATTGAAAAGACTGGAAAAATGGCGGGAAATATTTTGTGGAAAATGTCGGGGAATCTGTTCAGATTTCCACAGCGCTTTTCGGACCCAACGTTTTCCACAGCCGCTGTTGAGAAGTTATTGTTTCTTTTGTGGAAAACTTTGGGGAAAATGTTGATATCGCTTTCCGTTACTTTGAGGAGTTGATGTTGGTCATGATGGCTTTGACGGTTTCGGCGTAGTTGTTGTCATTTTTCATTTTGTTTTCGACTTTGGTTACGCCGTTGAGAGTAGTGGAGTGGTCTCGTCCTCCGAAGAGCTTGCCGGTGTCGTCCAGGGACAGGTTGGTCATGCGGCGGATGAGGTACATGGCAATCTGGCGGGCGTTGAGGATGTCCCGGCTGCGGGACGGCCCGCGGATCTGGTCCTCCTCAATGCGGAAATAGCGGCAGACCTCTTTGATGATGTTGTCCGGAGTGATGATAAATTCGTTGGAGCGGATCATGTCCTGGATAGCCCGGTCTACGGTGTCCTGATTGATTTCCTGGTTCAGGTCGTGGAAGGCTTTGATTTTGTGGACAGTTCCCTCCAGCTGCCGGACGTTGGAGGTGATCTTCCCGGCGATATATCCGGCGATGGAGTCTGAGAGGATCAATCCAAGATTGGCTGCTTTGTTTTTGACGATAGCCACACGGGTTTCAAAAACGGGCTGCTGTACGTCAGCCATCAGTCCCCATTCAAAGCGGGTGCGAAGGCGGTCGTCCAGCAGGGCCATTTCCTGTGGAGGCCGGTCGGAGGTCAGTACGATTTGCTTTTTGCTTTCATATAAGGTGTTGAAGGTGTGGAAAAACTCGTTTTGCGTCTCAACTTTACCGGCGACGAATTGGATGTCGTCCACCAGCATGAGGTCGGCCTCCCGGTATTTGACGCGGAAATCGTTCATGGGCCGTCCGCTTCGGACGGCTTCGATAAAGTCGTTGATGAAGTCGTCGCCCTTGATATAGAGGATGCGGGCGGAGGGGGTGTTTTTGCGGATTTCGTGAGCGATTGCGTAAAGGAGGTGCGTTTTGCCCAGGCCGGAGCTGCCGTAGATGAAGAGGGGGTTGTAGCGGCGTCCGGGGGCATCGGCCACCGCCTGGGCAGCGGAGCAGGCCAACTGGTTGGAGGGGCCCACTACAAAGGTGTCGAAGGTGAATTCTCCGCTGTCCATCATGGAGGATGGTTTTTGGTTTTCCTGGTCCTGGAGGCGTTGGAGCTGTTCGTCGTCCAGCAGGCGCACGGCGATATCGGAGGAGAAGATGTCCTTGAGGCCGGCTTCGATATTAGGCAGAAACCGGTCCTGGATGTTGGAGCGTTTGAAGTTGTTGGGGCAATGGAGGATGAGTTCGTTGCCCTCCAGGGCGACGACGGTTGTCTCATCGAACCAGGTTTTGATAGTGGTTTCTGACAGATCCTCCCGTAATCGGGCCAGGATCATATCCCATATATCCGAAACAGACTGCATAGAGAAGCTCTCCTTTTTTCTTTTTCCCGGTCAAAAATGAATGAGTTTATTATACCAAACAATGGGTGAAATTGCAATATACTTATTCTAATATAAAGATTGATTTTTGTCCGCCCGCGCGGGCGGGGACGGAGGCTTACTTTTCCCTTGCAGGAAAAGTAACAAAAGTGCCCTCAAGGGGGGCCGCCCCCTTGAGAAACCCCTAAATGTATGGTTTTGTTTGCCCTCCGACGATACCTTGGTTCGTTCTGACCTGATGCCTGCGTTAGCGCGCCGGACTTCTGCGGCTACCCACAGGTTCTGACGGTGGCGGGTCGCTGCAGCGCCGCTTCTATATGAGCTGCGCGCCATCGCCGTGGCTGCAAATCAGTCCCTTGGAATGCGGACGGCGCGCCCTACGGCGGTGTTGGGTAATGCCATCGTCATTCGTACGGTTCTGACCGTGAGCTGTCATTGGGCCAGCGGCGTTGCCTTGCGGGCGCACAATGTGCGCCCTACGCCAGATGCATCCTACAGAATCATCCCGCGACAGAACGCCCCGCTGGGCCGTCATTGTGCCTGCGGCCCAACGGCCGGCCCGGCAGCGCCGCTAGCACGTCACTGCCCAGATGGCTCTGACCCTTTAACAGGGCGTCAGCCGGAGTTGGAATATTACCAGACCCCCAGATCAGATGCCCGAAGGACCTCTTGTTCACGGGGCGCCGCAGCTCTTCATTTGCAGGCGTGTCTGAAAATCCCCCGCCGAGGTCATGCCGGAGGCATCACCGAGAAGGGAGTCCAGAACCGTAGGTTCTGGTGTGTTTTTGGTTACTTTTGCCACAAGACAAAAGTAACCGCAGGTCCGGGCTGCGCAAGCCCGGGCCATTGAGCAGAAACCGTTCCCCCTGCCGCCGGGGGCGGCAGCAGCCGAAAGGAATATAAAAACTCCCCCTTTACGAAACCTGACTTTTCGTGTAAAATAAAGTAGAAACAACATGCCCCCTTTTGGGGGCGAACGAAAGGAGGCGGAGAACATAAGCAACTATACCCTGCGCCTGTCGGAGGATGAGAGCGTAGTCATATCCGGCCCAACGGCCCGGCGGCTGATTGCCTCCGGCGACGGCGACGCCGCCCTCTTATATATCGCTGTCCTGAAAAACAAGGGCAGTATGGACGATGAAAAAGCCCGCGCCGAGCTGAAGTGGTCCCCGGACCGCTTCCAGCGGGCCTTGAACAGCCTGTCCGCCCAGGGACTGGTAAGTCTTCCAGGCAGGGAGGGCCTCTCCTCCCCGTCTCAGCCGCAGCCCGCGCCGCCCCGGCGGGCGGAGGACCAACGCCCCGAATACACCCGCGCCGATATGGCCCGGGCTCTGGAGGGTCAGGAATTCGCGGGTCTCACCAGCGCGGTGGAGCAAAAGCTGGGCAAAAAGCTGACCACGCCAGACCTTGCCATCCTGCTGGGCCTGTATGATCAGCTTGGTCTCCCCTCCGATGTTATCTACCTTCTGGTCAGCTTTTGTGGAGAACGTATCGTTCAACGCTATGGCAAGGGCCGTCAGCCCACGTTGCGGCAGATTGAAAAAGAGGGCTACGTCTGGGCCCGCCTGGGCCTCATGACCCAGGAGAGCGCCGCCGCCTACATCAGGAAATACCACCAGAGCCAGGAAGCGCTGCCCCGTATGATGCGCCTGCTGGGTCTGGAAGGCCGCAAGCCCTCACCCGGCGAGGAAAAATACCTGCTGGCCTGGGTCGGAATGGGTTTTGAGGACAAAGCCATTGAACGGGCCTATGACAAGACCGTGCTGAAATGCAAGGAGCTGAAATGGCCCTATATGAACAAGATTCTCTGTTCCTGGCATGAGAAAGGACTGCACACCCTGGACCAGGTGGAGGCGGGGGATAAGCCTGCCCAGCAGCCTGCGCGGACCAGAAAGCCAGACCCGGGCGCCACCCAGGATGATATCGCCCGGATGGAGAAGTACCGCCAGCAGCTGCGCCGTGAGATGGAGGAGACATAATGGCCTATGACGCGAAAATCATGACCGCCGCTCTGCGCCGGTTCCAGATGGACCGCAATAAACGGCGGGCGCAGCAGGAAAAGCTGACCAGTGAGGTTTACCGCCGGGTGCCAAGAGTGGAACAGATTGACCAGGAGCTGCGGGGCACCGCCGCCAAAATCATCCAGACCGCCTTTGAAACGGACGCCAATCTGGAATCGGCCATGGCAAATCTGGAGCGGGACAGCCTGGACCTTCAGCGGGAGCGGGCCGAGCTGCTGGTGGGGGCCGGGTATGCCTACGACTGTCTGGACGGCGCTCCGGAGTGCCCTCAGTGCGGGGACAGCGGTTATTTGTCCGACGGTACACCGTGCAGATGCCTGCAAAAATACTACACCCAGGAGCAGAACCGGCGGCTGAGCAAGCTGCTGGACCTGGGCGGACAGTCCTTTGAGTCCTTTTCCTTTGCGTGGTACGACAAGCAGGTCTGGCCGGATTACGGCCTCAGTCCGCTGCAGAATATGGAGATCATCCGGGATATCTGCGGACGCTATGCCCACCTGTTTTCCAGGCGCAGTGGAAATCTGCTGTTCACCGGCGCGCCGGGGCTGGGAAAAACGTTTCTGTCCGCCTGCATCGCCCGGAAGGTCAGCGAGAAAGGCTTTTCCGTCGTCTACGATACGGCGGCCCATGTGTTCCAGCAGTTTGAGAGCGGGAAGTTCGGCCGTGAAAACCCCTTCGAGGAGGACCCCGGGGAGGAAATCAACCGGTATATGAACTGCGACCTGCTGATTATGGACGACGTGGGGACGGAGATGCTGACCAGCTTTGTCCAATCGGCGTTTTACCGGATCATCAACGACCGGCTGATCAATCAGAAAAAGAATATTCTGTCCACCAATCTGACAATGGACAAGCTGCGGGAACGTTACGGAGAGGCGGTGCTTTCCCGTATCCAGGGGGAATATCAGATTCTGAGATTTTTCGGACAGGACATCCGGATATTAAAGATCAATTGAATCAATCATAGTATTACTTCCGAACCAAACGGCCGGAAATAAATTACAAAAAAGGAGACGAAACCATGATAAAGCATATCGTCATGTGGAAATTCAAGCCCGGTACGGAGAACGAACAAAAAGAATTCCTGAACGGCCTGCGGAGCCTGTACGGCGTAATCCCGCAGATCCGCTCCCAGGAGGTGGGGGAAAATGTCGCTCAGGGCAATTATGACGCAGCCCTGATCTCCATCTTTGACTCCCTGGAGGACCTGGAGATCTACAAGACCGACCCCCGCCATATTGAGGTGTCTTCCCTCTGCCGGGAAATCCGCAGCGACCGGGTGGCCGTGGATATGGAGGTCTGAGTATGGCCCTGCGATTGGACAGCTTTGGCCTGGCCGAGCTGGCGGCGAAGCCCGAGGACGCGTTCCGCCTTGCCTCCCTGGCGATGGCGGAGGGCCAGCGCATCCCCGGCTACGGCGGGGACTACTACCGTCTGCGCGTAGGCGATGCCCATGTGATTGTCCGCACGAGAGGCAATCAGGAGACCGGCGAGGAGGAGCTGACCGGCATGGACACCCACGCTGCCAGCGATTGCGTCTGGGACTGCTGGGTGGTAAAGGACGTGACGCCGGAGGACGCCGCTCCCCTCAGCCGTCAGGCATTGGTGCGCTGCGGCGGCGAGGATTCAGCGGTAGTGGACATTTTATGCGCGGACGCACTGCCGGACCTGCGGGAGGGGGATACTCTGCGGCTGAATATGGTGGGATTCCCCCTGCGGATATCCTACGATGAAGGCGAAAGCTCCGGCGTAGTGGAAGCCCAGCAGGACACCGTACTGCTGGAGGGTTCCGTCACTGACGCCAAAGTGGGCGAGACGTATCTGGGAATGGAGCCGCTGACCCGGTTTGTCAGCGTCACCGTCTCCACCCGGATGGGGAACATCGAGCTTTGCCACCCCATGGAGCTGGTAGCGGAGGCACAGCGGGAGCGGGTAAAGCCCGGCGCGGTGGTGTCGGCTTACTGCGTACTGTCCGGCGACGCGGCAGTGGACAAATACGCCGGAGGAGTTCTGTTTGACGGAGACCGCGACCTGACGGTACTGGCTGCATTCTTCCGGGACGGCAGTCTGGAGCGGCTGGGGCCTGTTCTGCGCAGCGACTGCGTCTGCACCTTCCTGGAGAACCGTCAGGAGGGACTGGAAAGCGCATTGACCCTGCTGAACGTGGTACGGGAGGACCTGACTGCCGCCGGACTGAACCGGGTTGGACGCGGGACCGTCGAGGGAGGCCGGAAGTGCCTGCTGCTGGGCGGCGAGCAGGGCTGGGCGTTCCTGTGCCTGCTGGAGTTGGACAGCCTGGGCCGGGTGCGGGAGGTCATTATTACCAACGACCCGAAATGGAATTTTGAAGTGGAAGAATAAAATAGGAGTGGGCAGAGCGCAAGCTCTGCCCACTCCTATTGATCTTTCACACTGGAGAACATGGTAGTTATTGTATTTTTGTGTGGAAGGATTACTGTTTGTTTATGCATCATTTCGCAGAAGTGGTGAACGGGGTTTCTTTTATTTTGCGATTTCCCAGTAACCGTTGTAGGCATAGCCGTTTGAACCGACCAGATAATGCTCCGACTGGGTGAAGCCAAATCTTTGCAGCGCCTTGATCCGTTCCACGGCGTAGACAGGCGCTTTTGTGATGACCCTGCCGCAGTAGAACAGCTCAAAAGCGGGCGGCGTGATGAGGCCGGTGATATTGAAAAGAACGTCCTCCCTTTCATGGCTGCTTTTGACATCCAGCCGCAGGATGCCCGTGTTGTCAAAGGCGTCCTCAGCGTCCCGGTGGCAAAGCTCAACGGTGCCGATGGCTTTTGCGGCGGATTTGTCAATGACAGTGAGCCGTACAAACCACCGGTTCTGATAAGAGGATAACCAGAAATCCACCGCCTCCCGCATCCTGCCAATCGTAGGATAGTAGAAGTTGTCGCCGTGGCAGTTGTCGCTGTTGAAAAAGGGCAGAGCGTTTTTGTCGCTGTAGACCTCCAGCAAATCCTCCGCGTCCTTTTCCTCCGTCAGCCGCAGCAGGTACTGGCCATTTTCAAACACTGGGCAGCTTTCGTATACGTCCGGCATTGCCGTTTACCTCCCGAAAATTTCTATTCTTCATATACAGCTTGGATTTCTTTGCAGGTTCTGATAATCCGGTCCCTGATCTCCTGCGGTTCGATGATCCTGACCTTATTCCCAAAGGAAAGGACTGCTCCAAACCAGAACGCCTCATGCTCCGGAACGGAAAAGCAAAACTCAAAATCACCGTTTTCCATTTCCCGCGTGACCTGTCCGTTCAGATATTCCCTGCACTTGGATTTGACGGCGGCCTTTCCATGGAGCCTGATACGGACGGTCCTTTTGCCGCCGTCCTTCATCCTGATTTTGGAAAGCTCGTGGGTTTTGGCGCTGATGGTGTCTGTAGTCCGCAAATCGTCCATACGGATCAATTTGAACATACAATAGTCCTGATATTTCTCGTAATACCCGATCAGATACCAGTTGTACCATTTGTACTGGAGGGAAACCGGCTCCAGCTGGATATCCCTTGTTTCATCATGGCTGTTGGTGTATGTAAAGCGGACAAGACATTTTTTCGCAATCGAATCCTCTAACAGTCTGAGTTGTTCATTTACTTTTTCATCCTCACACGCTGCGCTCAGGTCCATGGAAACGGCAAGATCCTTTGTACGCTCCACGCTGGATACTTTCTCCAGTGTTTCTTCCAGATCTTTATTCGTGTATGCGCTTGCCATTCCCTTCAGGGCGGCGACAATCCAGCTGTATTCGCGGGTTGTCGCCGCCTGCTTTTCCAGAACAAAGCTGTCCATGATCTGGTAGCCGCCGTCCGCGCCGCAAAAGGACTGGATAGGGATGCCGGCCTGATCCAGAGAATCCAGGTCCCGCATGATGGTCCTTGGGGAGACCTCAAATTTCTGCGCAAGCTTCTGCGCGGACGTGCGGCCATGATTCAGTAAATAAACAACAATGCTCATCAGCCGGTCGATTTTCACAGGTTTCTCCTTTCCAGCCCAGTATAGCAAACAAACTATGACACCATTATGCCATGGTTTGTTGAAAAGTTCAATCGTCATTCTTGCCGATGCACCGGCTCAGGCCGGCATTCGGTCCAGGTTTTCCACAATTGACCGTATAGATTGTTCAAATGTCCTATGACTTTCCGGTTTACTCGATGGTTTTATCCAGAAACCGCGTGCCGCGCTCCCTCATGAAATCCACACAGGACATCAGTGTATAGAACAAGAACGCTATCCGATTTGATTTCCCCCTTTTGCGCCGCAGTTCCTGTACTCGTTGATGAAATCCTCCAACGTAACCGATTGCAGGCTCCTTTTCATATCCTCCCGGACTTTTTCATAGGAGGTATCCAGCACCTCGTGAATGCGCTGTCCAATGGGACAGAGCACGGATGGAAGGGGATGGAAGCCGATCAGTTTTCTCATGGCGTCCGGCTCCAGGGCCATACAGACGCGGTAGAGAGTGATGTCCTGTGCAGGACAGGACAGCCTTGCGCCGCCGGCCCCTGACGGGACCGTCAATATGCCGTCCTTTTTCAAAGCGCTGACGATGCCGCGGATGACGACAGGATTACAGCCTGTGGATAACGCCAGCAGCTCGCTGGTCACCTTCTTCTTCTCCCCGTATTCATGTACAAACAGTAAGCAGTGAATTGCAATGGAGCATTTTGTATTGATACGCACAGACAGCCCACCTTTCTTGTTCAAATGTAGCATAAACAAGGGAAAATGTAAAGAAAACGCGGAATGAATATTGAGATGTCAGGGGTTGATATCCGCCTGCGACGGTGGTACACTTGACTCAGGCCAATTTGAAAAAACAGGATATGTGGAGGTATGCCTTTATGAAAAAATCTGGAATAGCGTCAATCATTGCAATCATGGTATCATTGACTTGCCTGCTGGGATTAGTTGGCTGCGGGAGAACAAGCGTGGACGATATGGTCACGAACAGCCCACGCGTCACCGGAATTAGCAGTGGTAACATCACCAGTTTGACTGGATTGGATCCGTCCTTTACGTTGAATAGCAGCAACGGGAAATACGTTACTTTGTATGTTGAAAACAACGGGTCCAATTCCGTTGTTGCAACAATCAATGGTCAGAGCGAGAGAACCTTCAAGGCAGGCGAAAAGGGCCATATATCTCTGGAAGTGACGCAGGGCTCTTTTGGATTGGACAAGGACTACGAATTTAAAGCAGTGCCTGGCACCAATGGCGGATCAATCAATATTTATTATGAGATTGCCCAGCGAGACGAGATCGAAGGTTTAAGCGGTTACTCTGAGGACGCCGGCAGATAGAACAACAAAATCCATACTGAATGTTTTCTTGACATGGCAAAGCAGGTATTGTATACTCTTTGTAGTGTAATTCTAAAAATTACAGTATGGAGGAACAATTATGAAATATGCTCAGCTTGTGTTCAGTCCAACCGGAGGTACGGAAAAAGCCGCCGCTGCAATTACAAAGGAGTGGGGACAGGACGTGGAAACAGTCGATCTGACCGATGGAAGCAGGCAGTTTTCTCAAATTGCGTTTCAGGAGGGGGATCTTGTTCTGATAGCTGTCCCGTCCTATGGCGGGCGTGTGCCGGAGCTAGCCGCGGGGAGGCTGGCGCAGATTCGCGGAAACGGCGCTTGCTGCGTTCTCACCTGCGTATATGGAAACCGGGCTTATGAGGATACGTTGATTGAAATGAACGATGTCGCGGAAACATGTGGATTTCAGGTAATCGCCGCAGTTGCCGCAATCGCGGAACACTCCATTATGCATCAGTACGCCGCAAACAGGCCGGATCAGCGGGATGTGGAAAACCTGCGGGAAGCATCCAGGAGAATACTGGATAAATTCCAGCGCGCGTCCGGTACAGGAATGAGCGTACAGATTCCTGGTTCCCGCCCCTATCGAAAAGCGGGAGGCGCGGGTCTGGTTCCCAAGGCCGGGACAGCCTGTGTGAACTGCGGCTTGTGCGCGGCGCAGTGTCCCGCTATGGCAATCAACCGGGAAGCCATCCGGACTGCGGATGCCCAAAAATGCATTTCGTGTATGCGCTGTGTTGTAAAATGCCCGCATTCTGCCAGAAGCGTAAATGGATTGTTGGTATCAGCTGCGTCTCTGGCGATCAAAAAAGCGTGTTCCCAGCGGAAGGAGTGCGAGCTGTTTCTATAGCCGCAAAACCGGACGCATGGGGTATCCTTGCCAGACATAAAAACAGGGCCGTCCCGCAGATCTGCGGGGCGGCCCTGGGCGTTGTGGGAAGTTACGCGAGGATGGCGTCCAGAACGGGGGCCAGCCACTGGCCCTGGAAATCCTCAATGCGGCCCTGGTCCGTAAGCTGGGCAAGGGCGGGGTCAATGGGCATACGGGCCAGGAGCTGGAGGCCGTGGGCCTCAGCGGCGGCCTGGGTGCGGCCCGGACCGAAGAGGGGGATTTCCTTGCCGCAGTCGGGGCAGAGCAGATAGCTCATGTTCTCCACCACGCCCACAATGGGCACAGACATCATCTCGGCCATCTTCACGGCCTTTTCCACCACCATGCTGACCAGGTCCTGAGGAGAGGCGACGACGATGATGCCGTCCAGGGGGAGGGACTGGAAGACGCTGAGGGCCACATCGCCGGTTCCCGGCGGCATGTCCACAAAGAGGTAGTCCACGTCCCAGATCACGTCGGTCCAGAACTGGGTGACGACGCCCCCGATGACGGGGCCCCGCCACAGGACGGGATCGGTCTCGTTGTCCAGCAGGAGGTTGACGCTCATCAGCTGGATGCCGGAGGCGGTAGGCACGGGGAGCATTCCCCGCTCGTCGGCCATGGCCCGCTCGCGTACGCCGAAGGCTCTGGGAATGGAGGGGCCGGTGACGTCGGCGTCCAGGATGCCGGTTTTTCGTCCTGACCGCCGGGTCAGGACGGCCAGTTGGCTGGTAACCATGGACTTGCCGACGCCTCCCTTTCCGGACACGACACCGTAGACCTTGCCTACCCGGGCGTGGGGGTTGTGGTCCTTCAGGAAGGACTGGGGTTCGGTGCGCTCCCCGCAGCTCTCGCCGCAGGTGCTGCAATCATGGGTGCATTCTGACATGGTATCTTCCTTTCTTTATCAATGCCGCGCCGCCCCTTCCAGGGGCGGGAGGCATGTTTTCTGATCGATGGCCCGGGCGCTGCCCGCCCCGGACCCCGGGCCTGCTTTTCCCTTGTAGGAAAAGCAGGCAAAAGTACCCCAGAACCTACGGTTCTGGACTCCCTTCTCGGTGATGCCTGCGGCATGACCTCGGCGGGGGATTTTCGGACACGCCTGCAAGCGAAGAGCTGCGGCGCCCCGTGAACAAAAGGTCCTTCGGGCATCTGATCTGGGGGTCTGGTAATATTCCAACTCCGGCTGACGCCCTGTTAAAGGGTCAGAGCCATCTGGGCAGTGACGCGCTAGCGGCGCTGGATACTTCTGTACGATACATCTTTATGGGGGCGAATACCATCCGTCCATATATAATCGCCCTCTTCTGTCCAAAACTGCGCTCAAAACGGTTGCACCCATATAGCCAGAAGCCATCCCCAGTAATATTTTCTGAACGGTTGCCCACTATACGGCAACTATCCCGCTTTTTTCACTTCCAGATTGAGGGAAGACAAACCTCCAAGTTTATAGGCACTGAAGCAAGTCGAACCCCGGCCCAGGTACCGGGCCGCACACCGGGCTATACAAAAGGTGGTGCAGAGCGAACCTTGAAAATCAAATTTTATTTTTCCGGCTTGCCAGATATTCCCTCAGCTTAGTCAGAGCCTCCGGATACCGGACGGAATGCAGCGTCGGGAACGACTGGAGCAGACGGCGCTCAAAAAAGTCCTGCCGGACGTAAAGGGCATGGAGCTTCTGCTCCGCTCCTTGGCGGGCGGAGGACATGGCGGCTTCCAGCCGCTGCCACTGGACTTCCAGGGCCTGTTGCGGCTCCTGCTTCAGCTCCTCCAGCTTCTCCGCAAGCTCATCATAGACCGCGTGGAGCTTTGCCAGCCGGTCGCCAATCTGGACGGCGCTGCGGACGGAGAGAACAATATCCGCCACATAGACGACACCGAGAATTACCGCCAGCGGAACAGCGAGCCCAATAGCAAACATACCCGCCAGCCACTCCGCAACCGGAGGGTTGGCCGCGTGACAGAGAAAGACGCTGGCGAGGCCAAAGAGGGTGGAGTTCAAAAGACAGACCCGTCCATTGAGGTGGAACCTGTAGCGGGAATAATCCCACCAGCGCATATGAAAGAGCTTTTCCATAGAGAAGCTGGTGATATATTCCACAATAGAGGTCAGAACCGCTCCCCAGAAAAAGGTCAAAACAGGATTCCGGCAGCCGCCGTTGAGACAGAGCAAAACCACCAGCGCCCCATGGCCGTAAATCGGACAGACAGGCCCGTTCAGGAATCCCCGCTTTTCGCAGAGCCTCCGCTGCCCGATGGAGCAGTAGACCATCTCGCCGCACCAGCCCAGCACACTGTAAACCATGAAGAGCAAAAAGACATAACAGCAGCGCGTCAGGTACGTTGTGCAGATTGAAGGAAAAAAGACGGACATGGAAACACCTCATAGCTTGATATGCCGGAACTGCTCCGGATATGCCCAGTTCAGATAATCTCCCTCCCGCCGCTGGCAGGTAAAGAGAAGGATCTGCCGCCGCTGCGCCGTCTCGAGCAGGTAATCCAGCGCGGCAGCCATACGCTGGTCGTCAAAATTGACCAGCGCGTCGTCCAGAACGATGGGGACGGCGTTCTCCTCCGGCAGCGCCATGTCGCACAGAGCCAGCCGCACCGCTAGATAAAGCTGGTCGATTGTCCCCTGACTCAGCTGCGCACCCTCGTGGGGCACGATCTCCCCCGTCTCCTGAACGGATGGCGTCATGGCCCGGTCCAGCGTGACCTTATTATACTTCCCTCCGGTCAGCTTTGTAAAGATGCCTGCGGCATATTCTCCCAAAGCCGGAGAAAATCTTGCCTGCAAAGCGGAGTTGGCGGTAAACAGCGCCTCCGCCGCCAGCGCGGCGGCATCATATTCCCGCTGGAGCCGCCCCCGGCGCTCCTCCAGTATCTGAAGCTGCAAACGCAGCTCCTGGGGATCCCCCAATGCCTGAATGCGTCCCAGGGTGGTGTGCAAACGGCGGCGCACCGTCCCATCCTCCTCCAGCAGCTCAGCCCTTTGCAGGCGAAGCTGCTCTCTGGTCAGCTCAGGACGCTGGGCTGGTTCGTTTGGGATAGGCGGCGCGGCGTCCCGCAAAGCCTCCCAGCGGTGGCGCAGCTCCTCCTCCTGATGGATGGCCAGATCAAGCTCGCCCCGCATCTCGAAGGCAAGATCCAGCGCCCGGCAGGCTTCGTCCAGATCGCGCACCATGGGCCGGAAGGCCCGGAGCTGGTTCAGCACGGCGTCCAGATTTGCCTTTGCGCTGAGGGAGACCGCCTCCCATGCGCCCTGAGCGTTCTGATAGTTGGCCATGGCCTTTTCCGCCGCCTCGTAGAGAGGGACATATTCCGCCGCCGCCTCATCCCGCTGACGGATCATCTGGGCGCGGTTCATGTCCCAAGCCTGCTGCCGCTTGCGCAGGCGCGAGGTACTTATTATAGTGATAAGGGCGCACAGCCCCAGCGCACAGCCGGTTCCTGCAGCGATAGGGACCATCGCCCCTGGCGTGCCGCCGGCCGCCAGCCAGAAGTATGTGAGAAATGCCGCAGCGCCGCCCAGCAGCAATCCCGCCAGCGCCGCCGCCGGGATCAGCCATCGGGGCAGCGTTGGCTTCGTACCGGCGTCCACTGGCGCCTCAGCGGCTTCGGCAGGCGTCATTCCTGCGCAGGGGTGAGCCTCCAAAGCATCCTCCGCCTCCCGCAGGCTATGGGCGGCAAAGTCCAGCCGGCTGCGGGCCTCCTCCACGGTCCAATTAATAGAGGAGAGGGCGTCGATACGCCCTTGCAGGGTCTCCAGCTCGGGACGGGTGGGCAGCGAACGGGAGGCGGACTCCAGAGTTTTCACCCTGTCGTGGGCGGAGGCCACGTCCAGACGGGCGCTTTCCACATTGCGCAGAATGTCTGCCTGATCCGCCGCGTCGTGGCGGGTCAGCAGTCTGTCCGTCTCCAGCACACGAGCCTGAATGGCTTCCAGCTCCTTTTGATCCTGGGCGGCGGATTGGGAGAGGGCATCGATATCGGAGAGCGTGAGCCGAAGGTCACGAATCTCCTGCTCGGTCTGAGAAATAAGGCCGGTCTTGTTGTGGCGGCGGACGTTGAGCTGTCGGCGCAGATGTTCCGCCGCGCCGGAGAAGGAGGTGTCTTCCTCCCCGGTGGTAATAAGAGAGGTGATGCGCTGCTCCAGGGCCTTGCTCTGCTCTACTGCAATACCGGACTGCCGGATATAAGCGGTCCGCTCAAAGACGTCCTGAGGAACGCCAAGAAGAGTCTCGCCGCACCCGGCGGCGGTGAGCCAGTCCACTGGCTCGGCGGTGCCGGTATGGACAGCGGAAAAGGCGCCCATGGGGGAGCTGGCCTGGCTGGTGTGCCGGATAACGGTTACGTCCCCATAGGGTGTGGTCAGCTCCAACGTCCCCTTCATGGCGCTGCCGGACCATGGGAGATAACGGCGCTTGTCCGCTGCGGGGCTGCGGTCCCGGGTGTTCAGGCCGTAGAGCATCACCTGGAGGAAGGCCGTCCAGGTGGATTTGCCCGATTCATTGGGAGCTTCAATGACGTTCAGACCGGGAGCCAGTTCCAGGCTGTCGCGCTCCAGCCGCCCGAAAGTAGCGGCAAGTCGGTTGATCTGCATATGATTCTCCTGTTCTTCAATATAATATAGTATACAAGATATTGTGGAAGGATTTGCTACACATACTATATCACGAGCGGGGAAAAATGTCTCTGTGTAATCAAGAAAAAAATTTCAAAAAAATAAGGGAAAAGGTATTGACAAGAGGGGCGGCATCTGGTATATTATGCAAGCTGTCTGACACGGGCGAGCAAGAGACAGGGGCTTGAAAAAAAGTTTCCTGGAAAGTGAAAAAAAGGGTTGACAAACAGGGGCTGATGTGTTAAGATAATCAAGCTTTCTGAGCGAGACCTGGAGGGCGAGGCAAGCGCCGAAGAAACTTTGAAAAAAGTTCAAAAAAGGGCTTGACAAGTTCGAAAGAGTGTGGTAAGATAGCAAAGCTATCAAGCGACTCACAAGAGCGAGCGGGTACGAAAAAAGATTTTGAAAAAAGTCAAAAAAAGTACTTGACAAACTCAAGAGAGTATGGTAAGATAGTGAATGTTCCGCGACAGAGCGGAGCGGGGCGAGTACCTTGTAAATTAAACAATGTAACGAACGAAAAGCACCAGAGTTCGATGTCTGAAAAGACGTGGACATGATAGTTGTAGGCCGGGGTTCAGTCAATTACCCGGCGCTATGGCAAACGATTTTGAAGCTAGATAGAGCTTCAATAAAGTGATTTAAGCGCGGAAGCGTTTAGATACCATTTTATTGAGAGTTTGATCCTGGCTCAGGACGAACGCTGGCGGCGTGCTTAACACATGCAAGTCGAACG
>JAAWQM010000010.1 GCA_022800525.1 Oscillospiraceae bacterium | reverse complement strand
GCGCCGGTGGGCTCGTCGCACAGCAGCAGCTTGGGGTTCTTCGCCAACGCCCGGGCGATGGCGACCCGCTGCTGTTCGCCGCCGGAGAGCTGGGCGGGGAAATTGGACATGCGCCCCTCCAGCCCTACGGAGCGCAGCACCTCTGCGGCGTCCATGGGATCCTTGCAGATCTGGGCGGCCAGCTCCACGTTCTCCAGGGCGGTGAGGTTGGGCACCAGATTGTAGAACTGGAACACGAAGCCGATGTCGTGGCGGCGGTACGCGGTGAGCTGCCTGGGGGTGTAGGCGGATATCTCATCGTCTCCCAGGAACACCCGGCCCTCGGTGAGGGTGTCCATGCCGCCCAGAATGTTCAGCAGGGTGGTCTTGCCCGCGCCGCTGGGGCCGACAATGACACACAGCTCGCCCTTTTCTACTGTGAAGGTGGCGTCCCGCAGGGCCTGGATCTCCACCTCGCCCATGCGGTAGGTCTTCTTTACCTTGTCAAATCGGACAAAATTTCTCATAGGTCCACTCCATATGTCTGCGGCGGCCAGTATGGCCGGGCCGTGCGTCAGCCTTCCAATGCCGGACACGCCCCGGCGCTTGCCGTCCGCATAAGTATCTGATTGTCATCCTACCACAGATTTCTCCGCTTTTCAAGTGTACTGAGAGGCGGATATCATCCGCTCGCGCTATCGGCACGCACCGCGGTCCTTGGGCTGAGGCGCTGTATCGATAACGGCTCAAGCCATGCAAGGACGCACGCCGGGCGCCCATGTATGGGATGTTTTCTTCCCCCCAAGGCTCTGCAAAAAAGAGCCCTGCCGCCCAGGCAGTCTGTGACCGCCGCCGGAAAAATTTTTTGTATAAAGTTGAATTTCCCTCTTGCCATATGGGAAAAAACGTGCTACAATACCGACAGCTTTTGAATGAGAGGCTTTTTTCGTATGAATACTCCTGCCGTCAACGCTGTATACTTTTACTTTACCTTTATCTGCACAAGTAGATAAGGGTCGTTTTGCTGCGGTGAAAAGGTAGGGTTAACCTCATTCATTCCGGGTCTCACAGTGAAATGACACTGTGGGACCCGCTTTTCATGTCCGAAAAATTTACTGATGCATAGGAGTGTTTTATCATGATCGTCATTCTGAAAAAGTACGCGGAGCAGCAGCAGATTGAGCTGTTTGAAAGCTGGCTGCGGAACATGGGCCTGGAGCTCCACAAGTCCAGGGGGGAGAACCACACTATTATTGGACTGGTGGGCGATACCTCCCGGGTGGACATTGAGAGCATCATGGCGCTGGACATCGTGGAGACCGTCAAGCGCATCCAGGAGCCCTACAAGAACGCCAACCGCAAATTCCATGAGACGGACACTGTCATCACCCTGTCCAACGGTGCGAAGATCGGCGGCGGCCATTTCATGGTCATGGCCGGCCCCTGCTCCGTGGAGACGGAGGAACAGATCATCTCCGTGGCCGAGTCCGTCAAGGCCGCCGGGGCGCAGGTCCTGCGGGGCGGCGCGTTCAAGCCCCGCACTTCCCCCTACGCCTTCCAGGGCCTCCATGAGGAGGGCATCCGCCTTCTGCTGAAGGCCAAGGCGGCCACCGGCCTGCCCATCGTCACCGAAATCATGGACGCCAAGCACCTGCCCCTCTTCGAGGACATCGACGTCATCCAGGTGGGGGCGCGGAACATGCAGAATTTTGAACTGCTCAAGGAGCTGGGCAAGCTGCGCAAGCCGGTGCTCATCAAGCGGGGCATGGCCAACACCCTCCAGGAGCTGCTCATGAGCGCGGAGTACGTCATGGCCGGAGGCAACGACCAGGTGATCCTCTGCGAGCGGGGTATCCGCACCTTCGAGACCGCCACCCGCAACACCATGGACCTGAGCGTCATCCCCGTGCTGCACCAGCTCAGCCACCTGCCGGTGGTGGTGGACCCCAGCCACGCCACGGGCCGCTGGGAGCTGGTGGCCCCCATGGCCCTGGGCGCGACGGCCTGCGGCGCGGACGGGCTGATCATCGAGGTCCACAACGACCCGGAGCACGCCCTCTGTGACGGCCCCCAGAGCCTGCGTCCGGAGAAGTTCGCCGCGCTCATGCGCAGCGTCAACGCCATCCGGCCCAGCGCGGACCGCTCCTTCACCTGGGCGGCGGCGCACAGCGCCGCCGCCGGACCGGTCGTTGGCCGCCCGCAGGGTGAACAATGACGGTCCTCGCGCTTATGCCGCAGAGAAGGAGGTAGACAACATGATAAAGACAGTAGGCGTGGTGGGCCTGGGCCTCATCGGCGGCAGCATGGCCAAGGCCATCCGCAAATATACGGACTGTACGCTCCTGGGCTATAACCGCAGCAGCCCGGTGCTCAGCCGCGCACTGGACGAGGGCGTGTTGGACGGGGTGCTGACGGAGGAAAAGCTGGCGGAATGCGAGCTGGTCATCATTGCCCTGTACCCGGAGGCGACGGTGGAGTACGTCACGAAGCACCGGGACCAGTTCCGCAGGGACGGAATCGTCATGGACTGCGGCGGCGTGAAGGGCGTGGTCTGCGGGCCGCTGGAGGACGTGGTGAAGGACGCGGGGTTCTGGTTCGTGGGGGGGCATCCCATGGCGGGCATCGAGCGGTCGGGGTACGCCAACGCGTTCCCCGAGCTGTTCCAGAACGCGTCCCTGATCCTGACGCCCTATCCGGGCACGCCCCAACGCTGTGTGGACGACATCTGGGAATTTGCCCGGAAGCTGGGATTCGGGCATCTTCAGCCCTCCACGCCGGAGGAGCACGATCATATCATCGCGTACACCTCCCAGCTGGCCCACGTGGTGAGCTGCGCCTATGTGGGCAGCCCCTCCGCCCCCAATTTCAAGGGCTTCTCCGCCGGGAGCTTCAAGGATATGACCCGGGTGGCGAAGCTGAACGAGGAGATGTGGACGGAGCTGTTCCTGGAGAACCGGGAGGCGCTGGTCCGGGAGATCGACACGCTGGCGGAGGAGCTGGCGGCCTTCGCCTACACCATCCGCCGGGGCGATCGGGAACGCCTGCGGGACATGCTCAGGCACGCAAGAGAGATCAAAGAAACGATTGACAAAGATTGTTGAGAAGGGAGCGGCATGATATGAGCTATATCACAGACTACTACAACAGCTACAACGAGGACGCGAGGACCAAATCCCGCCACGGCAGCGTGGAATTCACCACCAACATGAAGTATATCCGCGCCTATGTGGCCCAGGGAGGGAAAATCCTGGACGTGGGCGCGGGCACCGGGGTCTATTCCATGGCCCTGGCCATGGACGGCTACGACGTCCACGCCCTGGAGCTGGTGGAGCACAACATCGAGGTGTTCCGGGCGAACCTGCGGGAGAGCGGGGCGGACATCCCCCTGGAGCAGGGCAACGCCCTGGACCTGAGCCGCTTCGCGGACGGGAGCTTCGACGCGGTGATCCTCTTCGGGCCGCTGTACCACCTCTACAGCAAGGAGGACAAGCTGACCGTCCTGCGGGAGGCCAAGCGGGTGCTGAAGCCGGACGGCCACATCTTCGCCGCCTACTGCATGAACGAGGCCACCATCATCCAGTACGCCTTCAAGGGCGACGGCAGCAATATGATGGACTGCCTGACCAAGGGCTTGCTGACGGCGGACTACCACTGCATCTCTGAGCCGGCGGAGATTTTTGAGCAGGTGCGGCTAGAGGACATTGATGAGCTGAACCGGGAGACCGGCCTGAAGCGGGTCAAAATCGTCTCCTCCGACCTGTTTACCCATTACATTCAGGACCGGGTGGATAACTTCTCTGACGAGGTGTATCAGGCGTATATCAAGTATCATCTCGCCATCTGTGAGCGTCCGGACCTGCTGGGCGTGACCAACCACAGCCTGGATATTCTGGTCAAGGAGTAATCGCATGGAAACCGTCATGGTAAACGCCTCCACCGCCTATCCCGTCCACATCGGCGGGGGGCTGCTGGAGAAAACGGGGGAACTGATCGCGGGCGTCACCAAGTCCCGCGCCTGCGCCGTCGTCACGGACACAACGGTGGAGACGCTCTGCGCCGCCCGGGTCTGCCGCTCCCTTCAGGACGCGGGGTTCCAGGTGTGCCTCCACGCCTTCCCGGCGGGGGAGCGGAGCAAGAACATCGCCACTTATGCCGGAATCCTGGAATTTTTCGCGGAGAACAAGCTGACCCGCTCCGACTTCGCCGTCACCCTGGGAGGCGGCGTGGTGGGTGACATGGGCGGCTTTGCCGCCGCCACCTACCAGCGGGGGATCGACTTCATCCAGATCCCCACCACGTTCCTGGCCGCGGCGGACTCCTCCGTGGGCGGCAAGACCGCCGTCAACCTGAGCGCCGGGAAAAACCTCGCGGGAGCCTTCCATCAGCCGAAGCTGGTCATCTGCGACACGGACGTGTTCCGGAGCCTGCCCGCGGACACCTTCGCCGACGGCATGGCGGAGACCCTCAAGCACGGCCTCATCGCCGACGCGGATTTCTTTGACGAGCTGACGCGCGGCACGCCCGATGTGGACAGGATGGTCCTCAAGGACGTGAAGATCAAGGCGGCCGTGGTCAACGAGGACGAATTCGAGCGCGGCAAGCGCAAGCTGCTGAACTTCGGCCACACCCTGGGCCACGCCATTGAAAAGTGCAGCGGCTACGCCGCCCCCCACGGCCACGCGGTAGCCATCGGCATGGTTCTGGCGGCCCGCGCGGGGGAAAAGATGGACTTCAGTCCCGCCGGGACGCTGGACGCGGTTGTCGCCGCCAACCGGAAGTACGGCCTGCCGGTGGAGTGCCCCTACACCGCCGCTGAGCTGTACGCCGCCGCCACCGGCGACAAGAAGCGGGACGGCGGCGATATCGACGTGGTGGTGCTGGAGGAGATCGGCAGGGCGCGGACGGTACGGCTGGACATGGAGGGCCTGCGGGCCTTTACGGAGGCTGCGCTGTGAATCTGACCATCATCCCCGGAAGGCTTTCCGGGACCGTCACCCCGCCGCCCAGCAAGTCCCAGGCCCACCGCCTGCTCCTCTGCGCCGCCCTGGCGGGGGCGGGCAGTGAAATCCATAATCTGCCGGACTCTCAGGACATCCAAGCCACCCGGCGGTGCATGGCGGCGCTGATAGCAAGCAGCGGCTGTCAGACAGTTTTGGACTGCGGGGAGTCCGGTTCCACCCTGCGTTTCCTCATTCCCATCGCCCTGGTCCTGCGAGGCGGCGGCTTGTTTACCGGACGGGGACGGCTCATGGAGCGGCCCCAGCAGCCCTACTTCGACATCTTTGAGGAAAAGGGCGTCCGGTACGGGCAGAAGGACGGCGTGCTGACGGTCCGGGGGGAGCTCCGTCCCGGCGTCTACTGCCTGCCGGGGAATGTGTCCAGCCAGTTCATCACCGGCCTGCTCTACGCCCTGCCGCTGCTGGACGGGGATTCAGAGATCGTGCTGACTACGCGCCTGGAGAGCAGCGGATATGTAGACATGACCATTGAAGCCCTGCAGCAGTTCGGTGTGAAGGTGGACTGGCGAAAGGAAAGACAGGCGTTTGCCGTTTTGGGCGGCCAGACCTACCTGCCGGCGGAAGCCGCAGTGGAACCGGACTGGTCCCAGGCGGCGTTCTGGCTCACGGCCAGAAGCCTGGGGAGCGATGTTACGGCGGAGGTCTCCAGCCAGGCGTCCGCCCAAGGGGACCAGGTGATCGTATCCCAACTGGCATGGCTGAAGAAAACAGGGGACATCAGTATTGATGTTTCCGATTGTCCGGACCTGCTGCCGGTTTTAGCGGCCAGGGCCGCGCTGCGGCAGGGGACGGCCCATCTCACCAATGCAGCCCGCCTGCGCCTGAAGGAGAGCGACCGCCTCTCCTCAGTCACCGCCGCTCTGACCGCTCTGGGCGCGGATGTGGAGGAGCACGCCGACAGCCTGACCATCCACGGGAAGGACGGGCTGGACGGCGGCACAGTCGATTGCTGCAATGACCACCGCATCGCCATGATGGCGGCCATCGCCGCCACCCGCTGTAAGGAGCCGGTAACGCTCATCGGGGCGGAGTGCGTGGCGAAATCCTATCCCGATTTCTGGGAGCATTACCGCAAGCTGGGAGGCGTTTTTTATGAACACGCTGGGGAATAAACTGAAGGTGACGGTTTTCGGGCAGTCCCACGCGCCCGCTATCGGCTGTGTGATCGACGGCCTGCCGTCCGGCTTTGCGCCGGACATGGAGCGGGTGTCCGCGTTCATGGCCCGCCGGGCCCCTGGCCGGAACAACTGGTCCACGCCCCGCAAGGAGAGCGACGAGCCGGAGATTTTATCCGGGCTGGTGGACGGCAAAACCTGCGGCGCGCCGGTGGCAATGGTCATTCATAACAGCGACCAGCACAGCAAGGACTATTCCGGTCTCAGGCGCACCCCCCGACCCTCCCACGCCGACTACACCGCCATGGTGAAGTTCGGCGGGAGCTATGACATCCGGGGCGGAGGGCAGTTCTCCGGACGGCTGACGGCCCCGTTGTGTTTTGCGGGCGCGCTGGCAACCCAGCTTCTGGAGCAGAGAGGGATTGTCCTGGCCGCCCACATCGGGCAGATCGGGGAGGTTTCCGACACCGCCCCGGACTTCGCGGCGGTACGCAGGGAGGAGCTGGAGGCCCTGCTGCGCAAGCCCTTCCCGGTATTCAGCGACGACGCCGGGATGAAAATGCGGCAGGTTATTGAGGCGGCGCGGATGGAGCAGGACTCCGTGGGCGGCGTGGTCCGCTGCTTCGCGCTGGGACTCCCGGTGGGCATCGGAGAACCTATGTTTGGGGGTGTGGAGAACCGGCTTGCGGCGGCGCTGTTCGGCATCCCCGCCGTGCGGGGCGTGTCCTTCGGCACGGGCTTCGCCGCCGCCGGGATGCGGGGCAGCCAGCATAACGACCCCTTCGTGATGGAGAACGGCGCGGTGCGGGCCCGCACCAACCACGCCGGAGGCGTACTGGGCGGCATTACCAGCGGGATGCCCCTGGTGGTGAACGTGGCCTTCAAGCCCACCGCGTCCATCTCCCAGGCCCAGGACACGGTGGATCTGGAGGCGCGGGAAAACACAGAGCTTGTCATCCACGGGCGGCACGACCCCTGCATCGTACCCAGGGCCGTACCGGTGGTGGAGGCTGTGACGGCGCTGACTATACTGGATATGATATTGGAGGACTGAACCATGGAATTGCAAGAATACCGGGCCCAACTGGACCAGATTGACGATCAGATTGCCGCGCTGTTCCAGCGGCGCATGGAAACCGTCCGGCAGGTAGCGGACTACAAGAAGGAGCACAACACCCCCGTCCTGAACGCGGGCCGGGAGCGGGACATTCTCTACCGGGTCACCGGGACCTGCGGGGAGGAATTGCAGGAGTACACAAAGATTCTCTTTTCCACCCTTCTGGAGCTGAGCAGGGACTACCAGGAGGACCGGCTGAACACCGGGGAGTCGGCCTTGTGCAGGGAGATCACGGCGGCGGCGGAGTCCTGCGGGCAGTTCCCCAGCCGGGCGGTGGTGGCCTGCCAGGGCGTGGAGGGGGCCTACTCCCAGATTGCCTGTACCAAGATGTTCGCGCTGCCGCAGATCATGTATTTCGGACGCTTCGACGGTGTGTTCCGGGCGGTGGAGGCGGGGATGTGCCGCTACGGCATCCTGCCGATTGAGAATTCCTCCGCCGGGTCCGTGACCGAGGTTTACGACCTGATGGAAAAATACAACTGCAAGATCGTGCGCAGCCTGAAGCTGAAGATCGAGCACCAGCTCCTGGCCCGTCCCGGCGTGAAGCTGGCGGACGTGAAGGAGGTGGTAGCCCACGAGCAGGCGCTGAACCAGTGCAGCGACTTCCTCAAGAACAGCGGCGTAAAGGTCACGGTGTTCAGCAACAACGCCGCCGCCGCCAAGTATGTCTCGGAAAGCGAGCGGACGGATATCGCCGCCATTGCCTCCGCAAGCTGCGCGGAGCTGTACGGACTGGAGGCGGTTCCGTGCAGGGTGTCCAACACCGACCACAACTACACCCGGTTCATCTGCATCTCCCGGAACCTGGAGATTTACCACGGGGCGAACAAGATTACCTTTGTGACCTCCACCAGCCACCGTCCGGGGTCCCTCTACAGCCTGATTGCCAAGTTCGCCACCCGGGGGCTGAACATCAGCAAGCTGGAGAGCCGTCCCATCCCCGGAAAGGATTTTGAATTCCGGTTCTACTTCGATGTGGACGCTCTGGTCCGCAGCGAGGAGACCCAGGCTGTGCTGAGCCAGTTGGAAAAGGAGGATTTCTTTACCTTCCTGGGCGCGTACAGTGAGGTATTTTGACGGAAAAGCCGCTGCGAGATGAAGGGCAGCGGCTTTTCCGCGTCTGCACGGCAGCGCGGCGTTCGCAGCAGTGCCAGGTATCGCGCAGTCCTTGCAGGGGCGGATGATATCCGCCTCTGCAAAACCGGCATTATTGATATCTTCGATTGCTATACCGCCCGGCCTGTGCTATACTGTAAACAAAACCGCAGATGAACAGGAGAAACGCCATGGATTCATACAACTTCCTTCCCGTCAGCAGGGAGGACATGCAGGAGAGGGGCTGGTGGTACTACGACTTCCTGGTGGTTACCGCCGACGCCTACGTGGACCATCCGTCCTTCGGAACCGCCATCATCGCCCGTGTGCTGGAGGCGGAGGGGTTCCGGACTGCGGTGCTGGCCCAGCCGGACTGGCACAGCGCGGACGCCTTCCGGGCCATGGGGAAGCCCCGGTACGCCGTCCTGATCGGCGGCGGGAACATCGACTCCATGGTGGCCCACTACACCGCCGCCAGGAAGCGCCGTTCCTCCGACGCCTACAGCCCCGGGAACAGAATGGGCCTGCGGCCTGACCGCCCCACCATCGTCTACGCCAACCGGGCCAGGGAGGCGTTCCCGGACACGCCCATTATCATCGGCGGCCTGGAGGCCAGCCTGCGGCGGTTCGCCCACTACGACTACTGGGACGACGCGGTGCGCCGCTCCATCCTCTTTGACGCCCAGGCGGACCTGCTGGTCTACGGCATGGGGGAGCGGGCCACACGGGAGATCGCCCGCCGCCTGTCCAAGGGCGAGCCGGTGAAGAAGCTGACCGATATCCGGGGCACCGCTTACGCCGCAAAAGACCCGGACTGCGCCTATGAGAGCGTCACGGTCCCGTCCTTTGAGGCGGCGGCCTCCGATAAGCGGGACTACGCAGCCGCAACCAGAATAGAGTACGAGGAGCACGATCCTGTCCGGGGCAGGGCCGTCCTCCAGCGGCACGGGGAGCGTATGCTGGTGGTCAATCCTCCCGCCATGCCCCTGAGCCGGGAAGAGCTGGACGCCGTGGCGGAGCTGCCCTACGCCCGGGAGGTCCATCCCATGTACGACGCGCTGGGCGGCGTGGCCGCCATTGAGGAGGTGCGCTTTTCCGTCACCCACAACCGGGGCTGCTTCGGCGGCTGCAATTTCTGTTCCCTGGCGTTCCACCAGGGGCGGATGATTACCTCCCGCAGTCACGAGAGCGTGGTCCGGGAGGTGGAGGGCTTTACCCGCGATCCCAAATTCAAGGGCTACGTCCACGACGTGGGCGGGCCGTCGGCCAATTTCCGGCATCCCTCCTGCCAGCAGCAGAAGAAAAACGGCATGTGCAAAAACCGCTCCTGCCTTGCCCCCACGCCCTGCAAAAACATTGACCCCAGCCACGCCGACTATCTGGCCCTCCTGCGGAAGGTGCGGGCGGTGCCTGGGGTGAAGAAGGTGTTTATCCGCAGCGGCATCCGGTTTGATTACCTGCTGTGCGAGAAGAACAGCGAATTTTTGTCCGAGCTGGTGCGCTATCATGTGTCCGGACAATTGAAGGTCGCGCCGGAGCACTGCTCCGCCCGGGTGCTGGACTACATGGGCAAGCCCCACTTCGAGGTCTATGAGCGGTTCCGGGAGAAGTACCGGAGGCTCAACCAGCGCTACGGCCTGGAGCAGTATCTGGTGCCTTACCTCATGAGCAGCCATCCCGGCTGTACACTCCAGGACGCGGTGGAGCTGGCGGAGTTCCTCAACAGGACGGGCCGCCAGCCGGAGCAGGTCCAGGATTTCTACCCGACGCCTGGGACGCTGTCCACCTGCATGTGGTACACGGAGCTTGACCCAAGGACCATGGAGCCGGTGTATGTGGCGAAAAGCCCTCACGACAAGGCGCTGCAACGGGCGCTGCTGCAATGGAAGCGTCCGGAGATGCGGCGGCTGGTGGTGGAGGCGCTGCACAAGGCGGGCCGGGAGGACCTGATCGGGTACGGGAAGGACTGCCTGGTCCGTCCCCTCCACAGCGGCAGGCCCGCGGAAAAGCCGAAGGCCCCCGAAAAGCACGGCAGGCCGAAGGAGAAGCCCAAAGCTCCCGAAAAACGCGGCAGACCCAATCCCGGCAAACGCAGACGCTCGAAATAGCGGGACCTGCCGGGCCAGGATTCGCCTGTGTAGGGGCGCACAATGTGCGCCCGCTGCCTGGAGGGCATCTGCGGGGTATCAACAGGCGCGGTTCTGCCCTTGAGATGCGGGCGGGTAATGCCTGCCCTTATACAGTCTGGCACGGTTTGGAAGATGGTTCTTCTGAAAATTGATTTCCCCGTCCGTGTGTGTTTCCGCCTTGCCATTCCAGCCCTGATCGGTTATAATGTCAAATTGAGGAGATCAGGCGCGAGCGCCAGGGGTTCTTGGAAAATGTGCCGGAGGTGTAGGCTTGCAAGATAATTTTCTTCATCCATATAGCAGGAAAACAGCTCTATTTGTTCGGTGATGAGGAGGGCGGACAGTTTTTTCTCCGCAGCGTCCCGTACCTGCTGGGCGTGGATATATTCCTCGTCCGACGCAAGGTCCGAAATTCGGTCTTCTGTTATGTAGTTGCACAGATATTCTTGCAGTTTCGTCATGATGAGCCTCCTGAATTTTGCCCCAATAGCCGATTATCTTGACTGTTCCATCGATTATCTTGTAGGCCGCACAGATAACCCGGAGGTCAACCGGTGACCGCAGGCCGCGCCGATGCGTGCGCCTGACGAAAAAAGCGTGATCCAGAGAGAGGAGAGAAATCCTATGCAAAAGCAACGCCTGACGCCCCAGCTGGTCCATTCCCTCAAGCATTACTCCCGTCAGGACTTTGTCAAAGACCTGACCGCCGGAATCATCGTGGCAATCATCGCACTGCCGCTGTCCATCGCGCTGGCCCTGGCCTCCGGCGTGTCCCCTGAGCAGGGACTCTATACCGCTATCGTGGCGGGCTTCCTGATTTCCGCTCTGGGCGGGAGCAAGGTACAGATTGCCGGACCCACCGCCGCCTTTGCCACCATCGTGGCGGGAATCGTGGCCCGCAACGGCATGGAGGGCCTTGCCGCCGCAACCATCCTGGCAGGGCTGATCCTGATTCTGATGGGCGTCCTGCGCATGGGCAGCATGATAAAATTCATCCCCTACACCATCACCGCAGGCTTCACCGCGGGCATCGCTGTCACTATCGTGATCGGCCAGCTCAAGGACTTCTTTGGCCTGACCTTCACCCATTCCCCGGTGGAGACCATGGAGAAAATGGAGGAGGTGGTCTGCACCTTCCACACCGTGAACTGGTACGCGGCAGGGGTGGGATGCCTCGCGCTGGCGGTTCTGGTCCTCTGCCCCAAGGCGCTCAAGAAGGTCCCGCCGTCTCTGGTGGCGGTCGTCGTCACCGCAGGCGCGGTCAGGCTGCTGGACCTGCCGGTGAACACCATCGGCGACCTGTATACGATTTCCAGCGCGCTGCCCAGGCTCACTATGCCCGCCGTCTCCTACGCCACGATAGAGGCCGTGCTGCCTGACGCCTTCACCATCGCCGTCCTGGCGGCCATTGAGTCCCTGCTGTCCGCTGTGGTAGCGGACGAGATGATCGGCGCGCGCCACAACTCCAATATGGAGCTGGTGGCCCAGGGTGTAGGAAACGCCGCGTCCGCGCTTTTCGGAGGCATCCCGGCTACGGGAGCCATTGCCCGCACGGCGGCCAACATCAAAAACGGCGGCAGGTCCCCCGTAGCCGGGATGGTCCATGCCCTGGTGCTTCTGCTGGTGCTTGCGCTGCTGATGCCCTACGCGGAGCTGATTCCCATGCCCTGCATCGCGGCGATTCTGTTTCAGGTGGCCTATAACATGAGCGGCTGGCGCACGGTGGCGAAGGTGGTTAAGCGTTCGCCCAAAAGCGACGTGGCCGTGCTGGCCGTCACCTTCCTGCTGACGGTGGCCTTTGACCTGGTGGTAGCCATCATCGTGGGCCTGTCCCTGGCCTGCCTGCTGTTCATGAAACGGATGGCGGACGTGGCCGTGGTCAAGGAGTGGGAGTACATAGAGGACACCGGAGACGATCAGGGCCGCCTGAAGCCGGTCCCATCCCATGTGATGGTCTACGAGATCACCGGCCCCATGTTCTTCGGCGCGGCGGACAAGATTCCCCACATGGAGCGCAAAGGGGAACGCCGGGTGCTGATCCTGCGGATGCGCTCGGTGCCCGCCATGGACATCACCGCCCTGAACAGCCTCCAGCGGCTCTGTACGGAGTGCAGGGACAAGGATATCGCGGTGATCTTCTCCCACGTCAACGAGCAGCCGCTGTCGGTCTTCCGCCGGTCCGGTCTGTACAGCGAGATCGGCGGGGAGAACTTTGTCCCCAACATCGACGCGGCCCTGGATAGGGCGGCGGAACTGAACAAGGCTTCCCGGGTGTGAATCCGGGAATGGACGGCGCACGGTCTCCAGGGGGGACTGTGCGCTGTTTTTGGCTGCGGGGAGCGTCCACTTGCGCCAAGGGGCTTTTCTCCCGCGCCCTTTCGGACGAATAAACGCGCAGAGGAAGATCAAGGGGTATCTGGTCAATCTCTCCTATGTGAACGGGTACGCCAAGACGGAGGTGACGCTGACAAGCGGAGAGGAGCTGCTGCTCTCAAAGTACAAGTACCAGGACTTTGTAAAGGCGTACCTCTGCTTCCTGAAAGAGGGAGCCGGCCTCCCATTTCATGGAATGCCAGCAGGCACAGGCAATCCGGGCGCGGATTCACGAGGCGGAGCAGTTCTACCCCCATATCCGCCAGCTCAAGCATGAGCTGCGTGGCCATATGACCAACATCACGGGGCTGCCCGGAGTGGGGAGTACACCAGCCTGGAGGACACGCCGGCGGTTGAGGCGCCATCCCTGGAGGCGATGCTGCGGGTGAAATATCCCAACATCCACTACCACGCCTTTGACGCCAGCAGCGGCTTTTGGAGCATGCGGAACGATTACCCCCATTATCTGCTGTACCAGGACGGGGACAAGGCGAAGGAAACACTGGAAAACTGGCAGCCCAAGGGGGAAAATCCCTTCTATGGCTCCATCGACGGAAGGTTCATTGCGCCGAAGGAGCTCAAGGCCCTGGGCGGCGTCCCGCCGGGGAGCAAGGCTGCGGTCATCCATCCCAAGGTGCAGGAGCGCATGGAGCGGGACCCGGCCTGCGCCCAGGAGATTTACGCGAAGATTGACGCCTGCTCCTCCAGCAGCGGCAGGGTCACGTTCTCCAGGAGCGGAACGGACGACGATACCATCAGCTGGTGGGACCTGCGGATGGCCCGCCATGGGGAGTTTATGAAGCTGCTGGTGGAGGGCCGGATAGAGGACCAGACCCAGAGCGCACAGCTTGCCGCCATGATGAGCGGCGGGAGGCTGCAAGAGATTTCCGGTGATAAAATCGCGGGCATCCCCACGGAGACCATCCTGGCGCTGACGAAGGCCCAGGTCTGGGGCGGGGCCCTGTGAGCCGCCCCGCATGATAAAAAGGAAGCGCGAGACCGGACTGGTCCCGCGCTTCCTTTTTATGCATCCTGCTTCTGATAATACTGCGCCTGAGCCACCCAGAGGGCCTGATACTTGCCATCAGTCTCCACCAGATGATCGTGAGCGCCCTGTTGGACCACTCTGCCGCCGTCAAACACGGCGATTTCGTCGCAAAAGCGGCAGGAGGACAGCCGGTGGCTGATATAAATAGCGGTCTTGTCCTCCACGATGTCGTTGAACCTGGTATAGACCTCGGCCTCCGCCTCGGGGTCCAGGGCGGCGGTGGGTTCGTCCAGCACGATGAACGGCGCGTCCTGGTACAGCACTCTCGCCAGGGCGATTTTCTGCGCCTCGCCGCCGGAAATCTCCACGCCGTCCTCCTCGAAATCCCGGTACAGGCAGGTGTCCAGCCCCTTGGGCAGGGAGGCCAGCCGGTCCCCGAAGCCCGCCTTCTTCAAACACTGCTCTGCCCGCTCCCGGTCGTAGTCAATGGCGGCGGCTACGTTTTGCCCCAAGGGCTGCGCCAGGAGCCGGAAGTCCTGGAACACCACGGAGAAGAGCGCGAGATAGTCGTCATACCGGTACTTGCGGATGTCGATGCCGTTGAGCAGGATGGTCCCCTCGGTGGGGTCGTAGAGGCGGCAGAGGAGCTTGATAAAGGTGGTCTTGCCGGAGCCGTTCTCGCCTACCACCGCCAGCCGTTCGCCCACGCGGAACTTCATGCTCACGTGCCGCAGCGCCCAGACGTCCGTGCCGGGGTACTGGAAGGACACGTCCCGGAACTCGATCTCATATTTCCGGTCGGAGCGTTTTTCCGTGGTAAGGCTGCCCTGGTACATTTTATTGGGGATGTCCAGCAGCTCGTAGGTGGGCCGCAGGAACTCGGCGTTGGCCCGCAGGTCCCCCAGCGTCTCCAGCAGGGAGGTGAGGCCCTGGGCCAGCCCCGCCAGCGCGCCCACGTACTGGGTGACGGCCCCCACGCCGAAGGCCCCGCCCAGGGCCTTCAGCCCCGCGAACAGGTAGATCACGCCGGTGAACGCCTGGGACACCGCCGCGGACGCCCCCCGGCAAAAGCCCATCGGTCCCAGCGCCATCCTGGCGATGGAGGAGTTGAAGCCGAAGCCGCCTCCGCTGCCCGCCATCTCCGCGCCCTTCTTCTCCAGGAACCGGTCCTGCGCATAGGTGCGGATGTCCGTCCCGCGCTGCCGCTCCACGAAAGCGACAAAGAGGTAGAAGCCAAAGGCCCGGTTGCCCGCCGTTCCGTCGTGGTTGGCCCAGTAGGAGTTGGCCTTGTTGGCCAGCGCGGAGGCCGCCAGCACGGAGAGAACCATCAGCGCCGCCATGCCCGCCAGACACAGGGGATGGTTCAGCCAGACCAGCGCGCTCCCCTGGGGCACTGGCAGGGTGAACAGGCTCACCGACAGCGCCAGCGCGCCCAGGATGCGGAACACCGCGCCCGCCAGGTCGGACGTGCGCATATACAGGCGGTTCAGCCCCCAGCCGGACCAGTTCCGGACCTGCTCGGTCTCGTTCAGCAGGTCCTGGGTCCTGGGGCTGTCCACGTCGCAGAAGTCCATGCTCAGCAGCTTCTCCACGAAAAACCGGTTCCAGGTGGGCCACTGGTGGCTGTTGCGCATAATGGCGTCCCAACAGTTGGCGGCGGCCTGGACCGCCCCCGCCGCCGCAGTGGAGGCCAGCAGCGCCGCCAGCATCCGCCAGACCTCTCCCGCGTCCCCGCCCGCGGCGATGGCGTTCACCAGCCGGGCGGTGAAGTACAGCGGCAGGTAGGGGGCCAGGGCGGTGACCGCCCGCTGCACCGCGCCGGAAAGGAGGATCTCCGGCGCGGCCTTCCACCACATCCTGATGCCCCGCCAGCTGTAGGCCATGGCCTCACGGAAGGACAGCCTCTCTTTTTCCTGCTTATTCATCCTCCATCGCTCCTTCCTTATAATACTTGCTCTGAATGTTGAACAGGTAGGCGTACCGTCCGCCAAGGGCCAGAAGCTCCTCATGGGTGCCCTCCTCGGCGATGCCGCCGTTCTCGATGAGCAGCACCCGGTCGCAGAACCGGGTGGAGGCCAGCCGGTGGGAGATATATACGCTGGTGCAGTTCCCCGTCAGGCCGCTGTACTTCTGGTACAGGTCGCTCTCGGCGAGGGGGTCCAGGGCGGCGGTGGGTTCGTCCAGCACCACCACCGGGGCGTCCTTGTAGAGGGCCCGGGCCAGCATCAGCCGCTGGGTCTGCCCGCCGGACAGCTCCACGCCATCCAGGTACACCTCCCGGGTCAGCTGGGTGTCCGCCCCCTTGGGCAGGGAACGGATCTTGTCCGCGATGCCCGCCCGCTCCATGCAGTCCCACATCCGGGGCAGATCGACGTCCGCCGCCTCCGCCTGGGCCACGTTCTCCGCCATGGTGGCCGCCAGCAGGGAGAACTGCTGGAACACGGCGGAGAAGTGCTTGTAATAGTCCCGGCGGTTGTACTGCCGGATGTCCTGGCCGTCCAGCAGCACCTGGCCCTCGGTGGGATCGTAGAGGCCGCACAGGAGCTTGATGAGGGTGGTCTTGCCCGCGCCGTTGCGGCCCACCACCGCCAGCTTCTCGCCGGGATGGATGGTCAGGTTGACGTGGGACAGGGTGTCGCGGTCCGCGCCGGGGTAACGGAAGCTCACGTCCCGCAGCTCCAGCTGGTACAGGTGGTCCGGCTTCACCGGAAGGGGCTTGCCGTCCTCAAAGCGGAAGGGCTCCGGGATTTTCAGGAATTCCCGCATGGCGGACAGCTCCAGGCTCTGCTGGTGGAGCGTGCCCAGATTGGAGAAGATGCCCGTCACCCAGCCCGCAAAGCCGCTGGCCGCCGTGAAGTACAGCACGAACTCCGCCGCCGTCAGCTCTCCCCGCAGGGCCATGGCGATGAGCAGGCCGTAGGCCGCGCCGTTGCGCAGGAGGGCCAGGGCCGTGTCCAGCAGGTCCGCCCACAGGTAGCGCCGCTGGCTCCTGGCGAAGAAATCCTGATAGAGGCGGGTGTACTTGGCGTACAGCTCATTGAGCCAGGGGGCGAGGCCGAAGATGCGGATGTCCTTGGCCAGCTTGGTGTCCCGGCTGCGCGTGACCATGTAGGAGAGCTTGTGATTCAGCTCGCCCTCCTCCTCCCGGTGGCGGTACCGCCAGGAGCGCAGGCGTTCCCCCGTAAAGTAGCTCACGGTGGACAGCACGGCGCATACCAGCGCCGCCCACGGCCCTGCCTGGGCCAGCAGCAGGAGGTAGATCACGAAGCTGATGACGTTGGTCAGCAGGTCCGTCAGGGTCTTCCAGACGGCCTCCCCGGCCTCGCTGTTGCTCTCCAGGCAGCGGCAGGCTTTTTCCATCCTGTCCAGGTAGTCCGGGTCCTCCGTGTGGGGGTAGGAGGTGCGGCAGACCGCCATGTGCAGGTCAAGGAGCAGGCTGATGCGCACCTGGATGCGTCCGAAGAGGGTGTTCTGGTCCAGGTAGCTTTTCAGGCCGTGGACAAGGACTATCCCCAGGGCGAACCAGAGGATCATCCGGATGAACGCTCCGGGACCGGCTCCCCGCCCGACGGCCTCCAGCACCGCCGGGATCACGAACAGCTCCAGCAGGCTCCCGCCCACTCCGCAGGCGATGAGCCCCAGCATGATCCACAGGACGCTCCTGCAGCTCCGCCAGGCCCGTCCGATCATGAACGCGCAGTTCTGAAAGATGTTGTAGGTTTTTTGCTTTGAATTTTTCATTGTTTCTCACCTCGGTGACAGCATAGCACAAAGTCCTCCAGCTGTGCGGTCCGGGGGACGAATTGTCGTTTCAGGGGGACGAATTGCCAGATGGGGGAGGGATGGCAGGGACTGACAGTCATCAAAGCGCTGTGCGCCCCCTCTCACCCCAGGGGCAGCAGAACCTCAGTCGTGAACGCCCCATCCTCGCTGTTGCGGGTGAGGTAGCCGCCCAGCCGCTGGACGATGGCGTCCATGCGGACCAGACCAAAGCCATGGCCCTCGCCCTTGGTGGTGAGGAAGCGGCCTCCCAGCTTCCGCAGCTTCCTGACGGCGGTGAAGTTGGTGAAGGAAATATATAATTGTGACCCCTTCATCTCGATATATACCCGGATCAGCCGTTCCGGCTCCGGCAGGGCCAGACTGGCCTCAATGGCGTTGTCGAAGAGGTTGCCCAGGATGACGCACAGGTCCAGCTCAGAGATGCTCAGAGCCACCGGGATGTTGGCGTCGGCCTGGACGGGGATGCACTTGGCCCGGGCCAGGGAAATCTTGCTGTTGAGGATGGCATCCGCCATGGGATTTCCGGTCTTGACCGCCATATCCACAGTGGAGAGGTCGGTCTCCAGGGTGTCCAGGTAAGCGTTCACGGCCTTCCAGTCGCCTGCGGCGGCGTGGGCCTTCATGGCCTGGATGTGGCTGCGGTAGTCGTGGCGCCAGCCCCGCATCTGGCGATACATATTCTCCACCTCGGCGTAGTGAATCTCGATCAATTCCCGCTGGTAAGCAGCCAGACGCTTGTCCAGCAGACGGTCAAACAGTATCATCTGTCCGCCCTCCCTATATCTGCTGAATGATGGCCCGGTTCAGCTTCTCGTACTGTCCTCTGGGCAGGGGGAGGCGTTCGCCGCTGGTCAGCTCCACCTCCGACCGGGTCACCCGGCGTACGCAGGTCAGATTCACAATGCAGGAGCGTCCCATCCGGTAGAACCTCCGGTCCAGCGCCGCCTCGAACTCCGCCAGGGGCCGCTTGAGGGTATAGTCCCGTCTGCCGTGGATGGTGACGTAGTTCTGCTGTACGTCCAGGAAGCGGATCTCCGGCAGGGGCACCCGAACAGTCTCGCCGGGGAGCTCCAGGGTCAGAAACGGCTCGTTGCGGGCCAGACGGCTGACGGCGCGGGTGAGGACCTGATAAAATTTCTCCTCGTTCACCGGCTTCATCAGATAGTGGAGGGCGGACACCTCGTAGCCCTCGGCGATGTAGTCGGTGTAGCCGGTGATAAAGACGATCTGCACGTCCTCGTTGGCCTGCCGGACGGTCCGGGCCAGCTCCACGCCGTCCATGCCGGTCATTTCCACGTCCAGCAGGAGAACATCGAAGTCCCTGCGCTCCTCGTAGCGGAACAGGAACGCTTCCGCCGAGGGGAAGCGTTCCGTCTCCACTGGAGTTCCGGTCCGCTGGCCCCACTGGGCGGCAAGCTGGCCGATGTACCGGGCGTATTGCGCGTCGTCGTCGCAGATGGCAAAGAGATACCCCATGTTTTGTTCCCTCCACTGACTGTTTTCGTCCACTATAGCACAAACGCGGCGGGATTTCCACCCTCAGAAGCTGTATTCATAGGCGGGGAATCGGTTTTCAGTGCGCAATTTCCGGAACCGCACAATCCATGCGGGCCGGGTATCCCGTTAGGAAAATCTTAATGATTTCTCCCCCAAAAAGTATGGTCATCATGGGGAACATCTGGTAAAATGGAGCTATGCTGCGGAAAGGGGAGAAATTCGGATGCCGGACAGGATTCTTGTGGTGGACGACGAGCGGGAGATCAGCGATCTGGTGGAGCTGTACCTCCAGAATGAGAACTACACAGTCTATAAATTCTACTCCGCCCGGGAGGCGCTGGCGTGTATCCAGACCACGGAGCTGGACCTGGCGATTCTGGACATCATGCTGCCGGAGCTGAGCGGCTTCACCCTCTGCCAGAAGATACGGGAGCGGTACACATACCCCGTCATCATGCTGACGGCCAAGGACGCAGAGACGGACAAGATAACCGGCCTGACCCTGGGCGCGGATGACTACATCACAAAGCCCTTCCGTCCTCTGGAGATGGTGGCGCGGGTGAAGGCCCAGCTGCGCCGCTACAAGCGGTACAACCCCGCCCGGCGGCAGGAGGAGGCGGTCCTGCTCCACGCCGCGCTGGAGATGAACACGGAGACCCACGAGTGCTTCCTGGCGGGGGAGCCGCTTGCGCTGACGCCCACGGAGTTTGCCATTCTGCGCATCCTGCTGGAGCGGAAGGGCGGGGTGGTCAGCTCCGAGGAGCTGTTCCACCAAATATGGAAGGATGAGTACTACAGCAAGAGCAACAACACCATCACCGTCCATATCCGCCACCTGCGGGAGAAGCTGGGGGACACGGTGGACGAGCCGAAATATATCAAGACCATATGGGGAGTGGGATATAAAATTGAAACGCGCTGATCAATTCAGGAAAACGGGCCGTTCCGGCTACCGCCAGCTGCGGTGGAAGCTGGTGCTGCGCCTTGCGGGGACGGCAGCCGCGGCTCTGGCCCTGGTGATTCTCTTTTACCGGCTCGTCTGGTTCGGACGGGGCGCGGATGTGATTGTGCAGCTGCTCCAGAACATTTTTTACATGACCTATGATGACGCGGTGCGGACCTACTGGCTGGTTTTCCGCAACAACGCGGAGATTGTGTGGGTTGCGGCGGCCTCCGTGATCTTCCTGCTGCTGCTTCGGTTCCTCCTGCGGTGGTTCACCCACTACTTCGATCAGATCAACCAGGGCATCAACGCCCTGCTGGACGAGAAGGCGGAGATCCACCTGCCCGCAGAGATGCTGGAGACCGAGCGGAAGCTGGTCGCCGTGAAGCAGGCCCTGCGCCAGCGGATCATGGAGGCCGAGCTGGCAGAGCAGCGCAAGAACGATCTGGTCATGTACCTGGCCCACGACATCCGCACGCCGCTGACCAGCGTTATTGGCTATCTGAGCCTGCTGGACGAAGCGGTGGACATGCCGCCCGGGCAGCGGATAAAGTACATCCACATCACTCTGGACAAGGCCCACCGGCTGGAGAAGCTGGTCAACGAGTTCTTTGAGATCACCCGGTACAACCTCCAGCAGATTGACCTGAAGAGGGAAAAGATCGACCTCTATTACATGCTGGTGCAGATGATCGACGAGTTCTACCCAATCCTGTCCGCCCGGGGCAATACTGCCGTGCTCCGGGCCAGCGAGGACTTGACCGTCACCGGCGACCCGGCGAAGCTGGCCCGGGTGCTGAACAATGTGCTGAAAAACGCCGCAGCCTACAGCGCCATGGACACGGAGATCACCGTCTCCGCCTCGGAGCAGGAGGACCGGGTGACCATCGAGATCGCCAACCTGGGGCCGGACATCCCGGAGTCCCAGCTGAACGCCATCTTTGACAAGTTTTACCGCCTGGACGACGCCCGGACCTCCAGCACCGGGGGCGCCGGCCTGGGTCTGGCCATCGCCAAGGAGATCGTCACCCTCCACGGCGGGACCATCTCCGCCCGCAGCGCTGGAGGCGTCACTGCCTTCACCATTACCCTGCTGAAGGACCCTTTTGAAAACAGCAAGTTTCCCTTAGCAAATTCTTAGGATTTTCCCAAAGGCCCCTTAAAGCATTCGCCGCTTTTTTCTGATAGGATATTCCGTGTCAGAAAAAAGCGGTTTTCGCTGGATAGAGAGGTAAATGAACCAATGAAGCCATTGAATATCGCAGTCCTGTTTGGCGGCTGTTCCCCGGAGTACGGTGTTTCGCTGGAATCCGCCCATGCGGTCATAACCCATATGGACCGCAGCAAATATCACCCGATCCTCATCGGCATTTCCCCCGCCGGACGCTGGTTCTGCTATACCGGCGGCGTGGAGCGCATCCGGCAGGACGCCTGGCAGGGCGCGGACTGCGTCCCGGCGGCGGTCTCCCCGGACCGGGAGGAAAAATGTCTGCTGGTCCTCCGGCGGGAGGGTGTGGAGAAGGTCCATCTGGACGCGGCGTTCCCCGTCCTCCACGGCTGCAATGGCGAGGACGGCACTGTCCAGGGCGTCTTTGAGCTGGCGGGCATCCCGCTGGTGGGCTGCGGCGTGCTGGCCTCTGCGCTGTGCATGGACAAGGCCCGGGCCCACCGTCTGGTTCAGGATGCGGGCGTCGCGGTTCCCGTGTCCGTGGTTCTGGAGCGCGGCACGGCGGCGGAGGCTCACGCGGCGGCGGAGGCGCTGGGCGGTCCGCTGTTCGTCAAGCCCCTCCGGGCAGGGTCCTCCTGCGGCATCACGCGGGTAGAGGGGAGGGAGCAGCTGGACGCCGCCATCGCGCTGGCGTTCCAGTACGACAGTCAGATCATCCTGGAGGAAGCCATCTCCGGCTTTGAGGTTGGCTGCGCGGTAATGGGCAATTCGTTCCTGACCGTAGGCGAGCTGGACGAAATCGAGCTGTCCGGCGGATTTTTCAGCTTCAAGGAAAAATACACACTGGAGACCTCCGCCATTCACGTCCCGGCCCGCATTTCCCCGGAAAAGTCGGAGGAGATGAAGGAAACTGCCCGCCGCATCTACCGGGCCCTGGGCTGCCGGGGGTTCGCGCGGGTGGACATGTTCCTGGAGCCCGGCGGCAGGATCGTCTTCAGCGAGGTCAACACCATCCCCGGCTTCACCGCCCACAGCCGCTATCCCAGCATGATGCAGGCCGCCGGGATGTCCTTCGGGCAGACGGTTTCCGCCCTCATCGAGCTGGCGGTAGGAGGCAGGCCATGAGCCTGCGGGAGGCGGTCACCGACTGGTCCAGGGGCGACCGTATGGCGAGTTTCTGGCGGCTGTACCGCTGGCGGGAGCGTTGCCAGGCGAAGCCTCTCCGGAATGTTCTCACCTTTTTGGTCAACCGTTCCGCCCGCCGCCACGGCGGGTACGTGGGCAACGGCGCGGTATTTGACGGCGTCCCCTCTCTGCCCCACGGACTCCATGGGGTATATATCTCCCGGTACGCCCATATCGGTGCAGACTGCCGCATTTATCAGAACGTCACCATCGGCGAGACCGGCGGGCGGGCGCCCTGGGTCGGGGACCGGTGTCTCATCGGTGCGGGGGCGGTGCTGATTGGCGGCATCCGGGTCGGGAACGGCGTCAGAATCGGCGCGGGCGCGGTGGTCAGCACGGATGTTCCGGACGGGGCCACTGTGGTGGCTCAGCCGCCCCGGATCATCACGCGGGAGGGAACGCCATGACGGATTTTCCAACAGGCCGCGCATGGATTGAGCTGGACCGGGAGGCCCTGGGGCACAACGCGGCGTATCTGACGTCCCTCCTGCCCCCGGGCTGCGCCCTGATGCCTGCGGTCAAGGCCAACGCCTACGGCCACGGCGCGGTCCTGGTGGCCCGGGAGCTGTTCGCGCTGGGGATCAAAGCCTTCTGTGTGGCGTCGGCGGCGGAGGGCGCGGAGCTGCGGGAGCACGGCGTCGAGGGGGACATCCTGGTACTGGGGTACACCCATCCGGCCTGTTTCCCGGCGCTGGAAGCGTACCGGCTGACGCAGACGGTGGTGGACTGCGCCTACGCCCTGGAGCTGGGTCAATACGGAAAACCCCTGGAGGTCCATGTGAAGCTGGATACCGGGATGCACCGCCTGGGGGAGCGCTGTGAACGCCTGCGGGAGCTGCAAGCCATCTTCGCCGTTCCAAACCTCCGCGTCACCGGCGCGTATACGCACCTGTGCGCCGACGAGACGGACTCTCCGGCGGGGCGGGCGTTCACCCTGGCTCAGGGCAGAGCGTTCCACGACGCGGTGGCGCGGCTGCGGGCCCGTGGCTGCGTCATCCCGAAGGCCCACATCTTAGCCAGCGACGGCCTGCTGCGCTACCCGGAGCTGGGCGGGGACTGCGCCCGGACGGGAATCGCCCTCTACGGAACCCTGGGAACCCGGACGGACCTGGAGAAATATGGCGGCTGTCTGCGGCCCGTACTGTCCCTGAAAGCCCGGATTACGGTGGTGAAGGATGTCTTTCAGGGGGAGGGCGCAGGCTACGCCCTCCGGTTCCGCGCGGCGCGGGACACGCGGCTGGCTGCGGCGGCCATCGGCTACGGGGACGGCCTGCCGGGTGCGCTGGGCTGCGGCGTGGGAGCCGCGCTGGTGAACGGTGTGCGGGCTCCCATCGCAGGCCGGGTGTGCATGGACCAGGTCCTGCTGGACGTGACGGAGGTCCCCCGCGTCTCGCCTGGGGATACGGCGGTATTCATCGGCCGGGACGGCGGCGGGGAGATCACCGCCGTCGATGTGGCGGAACAGGCCGGGACCATCGCCAATGAGATTCTGAGCCGCCTAGGGGCGCGGCTGGAGCGGGTGATGGTTGGCCTCCAGCAGCGCGCCCTTCAGCCAGAGGGCGACGCGCTGCTGAACAATCTCTCTTGCCTCCCGCTCAGTGGCGGAGGAGCGCTGTTCGGTCACGATCAAAACAGTTTTTCGCATCAAATCGCCTCCCGCAACAGAGTATGCGGAGGGGGCAAACGGCAGACCAGGGACAGCGGATGGACAAAATAGACAAAAATTTTTGAAAGGCTATGGACTTTTTGGGGAAAGTATGCTATACTGAATTCTCCCCAAGGGGTGAAACCCATCCCTCGCAAATCACAATTAAGGAGGGCAAGCCATGGAACCTAAGTTTTTCAATCTTCCCGTATGTGTAGGAGACGTGACGCTCCGCGTGGCCCAGGGCCACTTCGCCACCAGGAACAGCCACATCAATTACTTCATTGATGTGACCCGCCAGCAGTCCAGCCTCCGGGAGGCGGACGCGGTCGCCCAGCAGCTGGCCCAGCGGTTCCAGTCCAACACCCTGATCGACACGATCCTCTGTCTGGACGGCACCCGGGTTATCGGCGCGTGTCTGGCCCGGCAGTTGACTCAGTCCAGCTTCAACTCCGTCAACGCGGGGAAGGACATCTATCTTCTCCGGGAAAACCTGAGTTCCAATGGGATGCTCATTTTCCGCGACAATGCCCGCTTCATGCTGGAGGGCAAGAACATACTGCTGCTGCTGGCGTCCATCACCACCGGCGGCACGGTGCGGAAGGGGATGCGCTGCGTACAGTACTACGGCGGCCATGTGGCCGGCGTGGCCGCGATCTACAGCCACGTGAAGGAGGTGGACGGCGTACCGGTGGTGTCCCTGTTTGATACCGGGCATCTCCAGGGCTACGCCAGCTACTCCCCCGAGGAGTGCCCGATGTGCAGGCAGGGGCAGACCCTGGACGCCGCAATTGACAAATACGGTTATTCCGCGCTGTAAATGCAGGTCCTGCCGGGTAAAGAACAAACAGAGCGCCGGGAAGCGGTCCGCAGCCGTCTCCCGTTGCTCGTTTGTGTATGGGGGCTCCGCTTGTATGAGCGGATGTCTCGTTTCCCGGAATTGATTTTTCCGCCCCATTGACAAATTGGATTTTTTCCGTTATACTATCCCTCGATAACGCGATGACGGGAACGAGTAGCGCGGCACAGTCCTGCCAAGAGAGCCCCTGGCTGGTGGAAGGGGGAGAGGGCGGCGGCGTGAATACATCCCTGAGCAGCGGACCGAAAGCGCTGGAAGAGCGCGAGTAGGCTCCGCCGGGGGCGCCCGATACAGCGCAGGGGTCCTGTTGGGGACTTCACGAGGCCGCTTCCCGTGAGGGGGCGGCGAACCAGAGGTGGTACCGCGACATTTTTCGCCCTCTGTCCGATTATCCCATAAAAGGGAAAGGGACAGGGGGTGTTTTTGCACAGAGAGGAGCGAACAAGCATGGAGCGGGAGGTCTGCATCCGCTGCGGCGGAACAATGGCCCACATCGGACAGGAAAAGCTGCAGCTGGGGCAGTATGGCGCGTTCTTCGGGCATTTGGACCAGCTTTTTTCGGGGGCGCTGGCGGTGGATATCTACTGCTGCCGCAGCTGCAAGAAGCTGGAGTTCTACGCGGTGGAGACGCCGGATGACGGGGAAGAGGACAGCATCGCACGGACACCCTGCCCCTATTGCGGGCAGCTGCATGAGATGGACGATCCTATGTGCCCCCACTGCGGGAAACGGCTGCTGGAATGAGATGTCTACCCGCTGCCGGCAAATCAAATGGAAACAAATGTAAGGAGTAATTATATGCAGTTATATGAAGAACTGGTGGCGCGGGGTTTGATCGCCCAGGTCACCAACGAGGATGAGATTCGGGAAATGGTCAACGCGGGCAAGGCCACCTTCTATATTGGCTTTGACTGCACGGCGGACAGCCTGACAGCGGGGCACTTCATGGCTCTGACCCTGATGAAACGTCTGCAAATGGCGGGCAACAAGCCCATCGCGCTCATTGGCGGCGGCACCACCATGATCGGCGACCCCTCCGGACGTACCGACATGCGCAGGATGCTGACCAAGGAGGACATCGACCACAACGCCGCCTGCTTCAAAAAGCAGATGGAGCGGTTCATCGAGTTCGGCGAGGGCAAGGCCCGGATGGTCAATAACGCCGACTGGCTGCTTGACCTGAACTACGTGGAACTTCTGCGGGAGGTGGGCGCATGCTTCTCCGTGAACAATATGCTGCGCGCCGAGTGCTACAAGCAGCGCATGGAGAAGGGCCTCAGCTTCCTGGAGTTCAACTATATGATTATGCAGTCCTACGACTTTTACTACCTCTTCCAGCACTGCGGCTGCAATATGCAGTTTGGCGGCAACGACCAGTGGTCCAATATGCTGGGCGGCACAGAGCTGATCCGCCGGAAGCTGGGCAAGGACGCCCATTGCATGACCATCACTCTGCTGACCGACTCCCAAGGCAACAAAATGGGCAAGACAGCAGGCAACGCCGTGTGGCTGGACCCCAACAAGACCAGTCCCTACGACTTCTACCAGTACTGGCGGAACGTGGAGGACGGCGACGTGATGAAATGTATCCGGATGCTGACATTCCTGCCCATTGAGCAGATCAGCGAGATGGACGGCTGGGAGGGCAGCCAGTTGAACAAGGCCAAGGAAATTCTGGCCTGGGAGCTGACGGCCCTGGTCCATGGCAAGGAGGAGGCCGACAAGGCCCAGGAGGCCGCGAAGGCTCTCTTTGGCGGCGGCGGGGACAAGGCAAACATGCCCGCCACCGAGCTGACCGGCGACAGCTTCGACAACGGACAGACCGGCGTTCTGAACCTGCTGGTGGCCTGCGGCCTGGCGGCATCCAAGGGGGAGGCCCGGCGTCTGGTGCAGCAGGGCGGCGTGTCTGTCAACGATGAGAAGGTGACGGATGTCGAGCAGAAGTACGGCTGCGAGCTGTTCAAAGGCGATGGCGTTATTATCAGGAAGGGGAAGAAGGTCTTCCACCGGGCATTCATGAATTGAATCAACGGCGCAGCCCTCCCGCTTGTACGGCGGGAGGGCTGTGTCTATATGGACAAATCATTCATACAGGGCGGTATGCTTTTGCTGCTGCCGGTACTTCAGCGGCGTACATCCATAGCTCTGCTTGAACATCCGGACAAAGTAGTTGACGTTGGAGAACCCGGAACTGAGAGCGACTTCAATCACTTGCAGCTCCGTCGTTTCCAGCAGACGCTTCGCGTGGGTCAGCCGGAGATGGTTCATATAGCTGACGAAGGTGATATGAAAGTGCTCCTTGAAATAGCGGGAGATGTATTTGGGAGATAGGTGAAATTGAGCGGACAGCCTGTCCAGGGAGAGCTTTTCCGTGTAGTGCGCACGGATATAGGCGAGAAGCTCTCTTTGCATCATCAGCTGGCTGCCGTGGAGGATTGGTTCGATCAGGGCTTTATGCTCCACCAGCAGATGCAGAAATTCCAGGAGGAAAATCCGCGTTTTGATCTGACGGCGCATTGTGTCCTTTTCCTGGTTGACGCGGATGGTCTGTTCCAGAAGCCGGCAGAGCTGTTCGTGTTCGGAAAGAGGTGCGGAGCGGATTTCGTGCGTTAATTGAAGCTGACCGGTGCGCAGGGGCATCAGCAGGGTGGAATCGAGGCCGTCCATGGTTTGGAAGGAAATGAATTCCAGTGGGAAGAGCAGTGTAAAGTAGGCCGCGGACGGGTCGTCCGAGCCCATTAAGTGCAGCTCACGCGGATTCACAAGAAAGATGGAACCGGCATGGCCCGTGTAGTCACAGCCGTCGATCCAGACACGAAGCGTGCCCTTCCGGATGTAGATGATCTCCAGCTCATCATGCCAGTGTACGGGGAACTGAAATGGGTGGCGTACATTCACGATATAGTATTGGCTGTATGGATATTCCTTCGTGCCGTGAGGCGTGTTTTCCCTTAATTCCAAAAACATAGGCGGCTCCTGTCAACCCTTGATTCGCGTTATCCATTTTCAAATTCTTCTCCTATGGCTGGAACTATACCACAAAACCAGCCGGAAGGCCAGCTTTTTTAACAGTCAATCCGGACATCAGCCTCCAAAAAACCAGAGGGAAGTAGAAATCGTGCAATTTCGGGTTGAAAAAGCGGGAGAAATTTTGACCAGCCAGGAGTAAAATGAAAAATATGGAGTACAGCTTCACGGAGAGGATGGTTTTATGACGAGAGAAAGAAAAACGCTGGGACAGCTCTTTGTGCCGATCTGCCTGGAGACGGTTTGCTTTATGCTGACGGGCATGGTGGATACCATGATGATTTCCGCAGTCAGCAATCAGGCGGTAGGCGCAGTGGGGACCGCTAATACCTATATCAGCATTTTTATTATGATGTTTTCCATCATTTCCTCCGGGATGCTTGCGGTGATGACGCAGTATATCGGAGCGGGAAAGAGCGGCGTCGCCTACCAGGCCAGGCAGCTGGGACTGGCGTTCAACGCGGTGACAGGAGTGGTCCTCTCGGCCTTTCTGTGCTGCTTTGCGGGGAGCATCCTGACTCTGCTGGGCGTGGCGGAGCAGCTGATGGAGTACGCTGTCGTCTATTACCGGATTGTCGGCGGGTGCTGCTTCCTGAACGCGCTGATCCCGATTTTCTCCAGCTATCTGCGGGCCTTTGGACACACCAGACAGTCCTTGATGGCGACAGCGGTTGGAAATGTGGCGAATCTGGTTCTAAATGGTGTCTTTTTGTTTTGTTTTCATTGGGGCGTCATGGGAGTTGCGGCCGCTACGGTGATCTCCAAGCTGATGAATTTGATGTTCGTGATGTATGCTTCCCACCGGCTGGTGGACGCAGGGAAGGACCTGGAGCGCATTTCCAACAAAGAAGTATTCAAGCAGATTATCAGTATTGGCCTGCCGTCCGCGATGGAAACAGGGCTGTACAACTTTGCCATAACCTTGACCATCCGCTTTTTGAATCAGATGGACGCGGACGGAATCAACGTGACGGCGCGCGCCTATACGATACAGATTGCAAACTTTTCCTACTGCGCGGGGGCCGCGCTGGCCCAGGCGAACGCAATCCTGACGGGCTGGCGGATCGGCGCGGGGAAATTCGACGAGTGCGCCAGGGGAACCAGAAAAGCAGCTATGGCCGGCATAGTGGTGGCAGTCGTGCTGGAGAGCATCCTTGCACTGTCGTCCGGCTTCCTGATGCGGTTCTTTACGGACGACCCGGAGATGATCGCGCTGGTGGGGAAGCTGCTGGCGGTGGACATCATCCTGGAGATCGGACGGACGACAAATCTGGTGTTCGGCAACGCGCTGAAGGCCAGCGGAGACGCGCTGTTCACAACGGCAATCGGCGCGGTGTTCATGTATCTCTGCGCGGTGGGAGGCACATGGCTATTCGGCATCCACATGGGAATGATGGTGCTGGGCGCGTATATCGGGCTGACAGCGGACGAATGCGTTCGGGCGCTGTGTATGTTTTTGCGCTGGCAGAGCGGAAAATGGCAGAAAAAGCGCCTTGTTACAAGCCATCCGGCGGTCCGGTCCGAGCCGGAGGACAGTGAAACGGCATCCATGAAGGTCAAGCAAGCGTGAGCTGCATCAGAAAAAAGGAGGAGCTATGGAGTATTCTGCGATTTGTCATTACGCCGAAAAGCGATACTGCTTTGCGCTGGAGAAGGATACATTTCTGATCCGGATCAGAGTAAAGAAGGGGGATATCAAGCGGATTGTCCTGCACTGCCAGGACAAATATCTGCCCCTCAAGATCAAAGACACAAGGGCGTCCGTGGAGATGACGCTTGCAGCGACAGATCATGTGTGCGATTATTTTGAAGCGGTCATCCAGTTCCATATGGTGTGCCTGAGATACTATTTTGAAATCGAAGGGACAGACGGCGGGCGCGTCTTTTATGGAAATTACGAGTTCAGGAAGGAGCAGCCGTCCGATATTGAGCAGATGTTTGACTGCCCGCAGAATTTGCGGGAGGAGGAGATGCTCGTTGTCCCGGAGTGGGCGAAAAACAAGGTCGTCTATCAGATTTTCCCCGCCCGTTTTGCGACAGACCAGCCGGTAGCAAAGGACCTGTGGTACAAAACGCCGCTAAGGAGGGAGGATCTGAAGGGAAACCTGCGGGGAATCATTGACCGCTTGGACCACCTCCAGGAGCTGGGAGTGGACGTGCTCTACATGACCCCGGTGTTCCAGTCGGACTCCGTACATAAGTACAATACGGACGATTACTATAAGATCGACCCGTCCTTCGGGACCAAGGAGGACCTGAAGGAGCTTGTGGAGAAGGCCCACGGGCGGGGAATGCGCGTGATTCTGGACGCGGTGTTCAATCACTCCTCCAAGCAGTTCTTTGCGTTTGCGGACATTGCCGAGAAGGAGGAGCGTTCGGCGTACCTGGACTGGTATTTTGTGGAGGGGTTTCCGCTGAGGGCGAAAATGGGAGAAATCCCGAATTTCAAGACCTTCAGCTATTTTGGAGGAATGCCGAAGCTGAACCTGAAAAACCCGCAGGTGGAGGAGTATTTTATCCAGGTGGGAAAATACTGGATTCGGGAATGCGGCATCGACGGCTGGAGGCTGGACGTAGCGGATGAGATCGGGCACAGGTTCTGGAAGCGCTTCCGGGACGCGGTGAAGGAAGAAAAGCCGGACGCGCTCATTGTCGGCGAAGAATGGCATTATGGCGGAGATTTCCTGGAGGGCGACGAGTGGGACAGCGTCATGAACTACCATTTTTACAACGCTGTGATGGACCTGGTCGCAAGGGAAGAGATTTCCGCGTCTCAATTTATGGATAGCCTGGGCTTTTTGCGGGGAAATCTGCATCCCTCAACCTGTCAGGTCCTGTGGAATCTGATTGATTCTCATGACACAGAGCGCTTTTTCTACAGCACGGGGCGGAACAGGGCAAAGCACCGTCTGGCGGCGGCTGTTCAGCTGCTGCTGCCCGGGATGCCCATGATCTATTACGGAGACGAGTACGCGATGGATGGAGACCGTGAGGATTGCAGGCGCGGCATGGTCTGGGATGAGGAGCATCAGGACCGGGAAATGTTTGCGTGGTACAAGAAGCTGATCGCAATCAGGCACGCTTACCCCTGCCTGACGGAGGGAAAGGTAACCGCCTGCCACACAGACGACACGGCGGGAACCATTGCCCTGACCTCCGTATTGGAGCAGGATGAGGTCACGGTCCTGTTTCACTGCAAGGAGGGCGCGGCGGACCTGCCGGAGTATGCGGGCAGGCAGGATTTGCTGACAGAAGCCGCCTTTGACGGGAAACTCGGTCCCTGGGGGACGGCGGTCCTTTCCTGACGGATAAGAACAGGAAGTCCCTATGAGAGGCGGACTCTCATAGGGACTTTTTTCATCGTCTCCAGGCACGGTCCTGGAGGCGCCTCCAGAAGCAGCCCAGCAGACAGCAGCCTCCAGTGGCCAGCAGGGCAGCCACACTGATCAGGTTGACGCCGCCAGCGAAGTCGTTGACGGCAAAAGATATCCCCAGCGACAGGAACCCGCCCAGGAACAGGACCCATCCGGTAACCAGCAGCTTGTCCCGCCAGCGCTTCACGCAGACAAAGTAGACTGCCCACATATATGCGAGGGACAAGAGGATAATTTTTACCGTCATGGTTTTCGGCTCCAGATACCCGTCCGGCAGGCAGGCCAGATAAGGGAAGACGGCGGCGGAAAGGATGGTCATTGACCGCCGGACGGGATACCGCTCCACCCGCAGCAGGGGATAGCACACCGCCCAGCCCAGCGCGATGGACTGGAGCGCGGCGGTAGTCCAGTTCCGGCCAAAGCTGCCGATGCAGAAGAAGATGAAGCACACCAGCGCCCCGATGGCGCAGCAGGCGGACAGGACCAGGAACACCACAAATTTCCAACCGCTGTTTTTCTTCCGCGCGGTCTCGGCATAGCTGACGGTGTCCAGCACCACGTCCTCCACCTCCGGCGGGACCGGGGAAGGCTGAGCGTCCCGTTTGCCCGCCAGCAGCTCGGAGACGCTGACGCCCAGCGCGTCCGCCAGCTCCCGCAGGATGGTGATGTCCGGATAGCTGACGCCCCGCTCCCACTTGCTGACGGCCTTGTCTGTCACCCCCAGCTTGTCCGCCAATTGCTGCTGGGTCATGCCCTGTTCCACCCGGACATCCCGGATGAACGGGCCGATTTGAATGTTTTCCATGCTTTGTGCCCTCCTTGCATTTTCTGGGGCCATTATAGGATGCTTTGGGTCCGGAATGCAACCGCTAATTGGTCGAACCGTCAGGTAAACCGCTGGTTGAGAGGTCCACCGGAGCTTCCTTTCGCAGTTCCTCATATACCTCCGCCAGCAGCCGCCGGTCCTGCTTGGTGCCCATGAAGTCGGCTTCCCGGAACATATCCGGCCTGCGGCGCAGGGTACGGAGCATGGCCTGCCGCTTGCGCCAGAGGGCTACGTTGGCGTGGTGTCCGCTGAGAAGCACCTCCGGCACCTTCCGCCCGTGCCATTCCTCCGGGCGGCTGTACTGAGGGTACTCCAGCAGTCCGTTCCAGTGGCTTTCCTCCTCATAGCAGACCGCCTCCGGCAGTACGCCCGGTACCATCCGGCACACCGCGTCCGCCACCGCCATAGCGGGGATTTCCCCGCCGGTGAGGACGAAATCTCCCAGGGAAATCTCCTCATCCACGCATTCCTCGATGAACCGCTCGTCGATGCCCTCATAGTGCCCGCAGACCAGAATCAGGTGGTCGTAGTCCGCCAGCAGCTGCCGCGCTTTCTCCTGACAGAAGGTGGTCCCGCAGGGGGAGAGGTAGATGGTGCGGCTTCGGTCCGTGCCGTAATTCTCCTTGATGTGCGCCCAGCAGCGGTACAGCGGATCGGCCTGCATCACCGCGCCCCGGCCCCCGCCGTAGGGGTAGTCGTCTACCTGCTTCTGCTTGTTGACGGTGAAATCGCGTATCTGATGGGCGTCGATGCGGATGAATCCCCGCTCCTGGGCGCGGCCCAGGATGGACTCATTCATCATGTCCCCCACTGTCTCGGGGAACAGGGTCATAATATCAATTCTCATGCGTACCCAGCCCCTCCATCATGTGAACGTCCAGCGTCCCGCCCGGCACGTCAATCCCGGCGATAAAGGCCGGAACGGCGGGGATGAGGTACTCGTCTTTCCCGCCCCGGACGGCGTAAATTTTGTGGGCGGGGTAGGTGAGCACTTCCTCTACTTTCCCCAGCGCCTCGCCGGTTTCAGCGTCCCGCGCGGTCAGGCCCACCAGCTCCTCGTCAAAATATTCTCCAGCAGGGAGCGGCGCGTCCGCGCGGCGGAGGGTGACTTTTTTCCCCTTGAAGGCCAGCGCGGCGTTCATGTCGTCCACGCCCTCCAGCTTCAGCAGCAGACAGCCCTTGTGTACCCGCCGGGCGGTGGGGGAGAAGGGCTTGCCGCCGATATAAAACGTCCCGCAGTCCTCCAGAACGTCCAGCTCCACGCCCTGGGGCAGCAGCTTGACCTCGCCCCGGATGCCGTGGGTGTTGACGATCTGGCCGGCGGTAATGAATTCCAGTTCCATGTGTGGTTCTCCTTTGTGGTGTTTGAGGATATTTTACTATATTTCATTTCAAAGGGCAATCAAAAAAATCTTGAATTTTGCCTTGACTCTCACACGGTGATATCCTTTATACTGTCCTTGAGCTCAGAAATCACATATGTGGAGGAAACGACATGCTGAAAATAGGGATATTCTCCAAGCTCTCCCGGATAAGCGTCCGGATGCTGCGGTACTACGATGACCAGGGGCTGCTGGCCCCGGTAAAGATCGACCCTTATACCGGATACCGCTACTACAGCGAGGAACAGCTCCGCACAGCGGAGCGGATTGCCAGTCTGCGGCGGATGGGGTTCGGCCTTGCGGAGGTCAAAGCGCTGTTGGCGGCGGCGGACAATCAGGAGGTCTGGGAGAAAGCCCTGGAGCGCCAGCGGGCAGTCCTCCAGGAGCAGGAGCGGGAGGCGCGCGATCGTCTTTTGCTGCTGGAGAACACGCTGGACCGACTGAGAAAGGATGAAAAACTGATGGAATACCCTGTAACAATCAAGGAACTGCCCAGCCGTTACGTAGCCAGTGTCCGGCGGCGTCTCCCGACCTATTGGCACGAGCAGGAGCTGTGGGACACTCTGTGCCGGGAGACAGCCGGAATGGACCTGCAAGTCAGCGAGCCCTGCTATGCGATGGCAGTGTTCCACGATGGGGAGCACGTGGAGAAGGACGCGGACGTGGAGATCCAGATGGCGGTACAGGGGACGTACTCCGACACGGAGAATGTAAAGTTCAGGACAGTGCCTGCCATGCGCATCGCGTCCGCGACGTTCAAGGGTCCCTATGACCTGGAGCCGGAGGCTGTGCAGACTGTGGTGGAATGGGTGCGGGACAACGGCTATGAGTTCGATGGCCCCTCATTTTCCATTTACCACGTCAGCCCCCATGAGACGCGGAATCCGGAGGAATACGTGACTGAGGTCTGCTTTGCGGTGCGGAAAACGGACAGCTGAGCCGTTCTGGGACGAGTGAGTGTTGGGCTTTGCCCAAACCCAGCAGGGGCTTTGCCCCTGCACCCCACCACCCTTTGAAAAGGGTGGACCCAAACTTTAATGTGTCGGGGTGCAGGGACAAAGTCCCTGGCTCGTTCGTCCAGCAGAGAAACAGCGTCCCGCCTCACATGGGGCGGGACGCTGTTTCGTTCAGTCGATAATATCCACGGAAACCTTCTGCCCCGTGCGCTGGGCGTAGGAGCGGACCAGCGTCCGGATCTCCTTGGCGATACGGCCCTGACGGCCAATCACCTTGCCCATGTCGTCGGGGGCGACGCGCAGCTCCAGCGTCAGCTCCTGGTCCCCGTCCACCTCCGTGACGGTCACGGCGTCAGGGTTCTCCACCAGGTTTCTGGCGATATAGAGCAGCAGGTCCTTTACGCTGTGCTCCTCCGCCATTACAGCACGTCAACTTTCTTGAGCAGGGCGCGGACGGTATCGGTGGGCTGAGCGCCGGTCTTGATCCACTCCTTGGCGCGGTCGGCATCAATCTTGATCTCGGCAGGGGAGACGCAGGGGTTGTATGTGCCGATCTCCTCAATGAAGCGGCCATCACGGGGATAGCGGCTGTCTGCGACGACAATGCGATAGAAGGGGCTTTTCTTGGCGCCCATGCGGCGCAGTCTGATCTTGACCATGATGTGTTTCCTCCAATTAGTAAAAAAATTATTTTTGTTGTGTATGATAAATGCCGGGGCATTTATGACGGGTTACTTCAGACGCTTTTTCCGGCCAAAGCCATGCATCTTGCTCATACCGCCGATCTTGCCCAGCTGGGGCATTTTCCCCAGACCCAGGGGCATTTTGCCTTTGGAGAGGGACCGGGTCAGCTGGAGCATCATTTCGTACTGCTTGAGGAGCCGGTTGACGTCAGCCACCTGCAATCCGCAGCCCGCCGCCACGCGCCGTTTCCGGCTGGCGTCCAGCAGGGAGGGGTTGTTGCGCTCCTTGGGGGTCATGGAGAGGATGATAGCCTCCTGGCGGTTGAGCATTTTGTCGTCGATCTGAGCGCCCGCCATCTGCCTGCCCAGCTGACCGGGGAACATGGACACCATCTGATTCAGGTCGCCCATTTTTCGCAGCTGCGCCATCTGCTCCATGTAGTCGGTAAGGGTAAAGCGGTTCTTCCGCAGCTTTTCCTCCAGCTCCGCTGCCTTTTTCTCGTCGTAGGTCTGCTCCGCCTTTTCAATCAGGGAGAGCATATCGCCCATTCCCAGGATACGGGAGGCCATGCGGTCGGGGTGGAAGGTTTCGATCATGTCCAGCTTTTCGCCGGTGCCGATGAACTTGATGGGCTTGCCGGTAGCCGCCCGGATGGACAGGGCCGCGCCGCCCCGGGCGTCGCCGTCCAGCTTGGTCAGCAGCACGCCGTCGATGCCCAGAGCCTCGTCAAAGGCGGTCGCCGCGCTGACGGCATCCTGGCCGGTCATGGCGTCTACCACCAGCAGAATCTCGTTGGGGGTAACGGCGGCCTTGATCTTCTTCAGCTCCTCCATGAGCTGCTCGTCGATGTGCAGCCGTCCGGCGGTGTCCAGCAGGACCGTGTCAATGCCGTTGTCCCTGGCGTAGCGCACGGCGTGCTGGGCGATCTGTACCGGGTTGACCTGACCCAGGGCGAATACTGGGATGTCAAGCTGTTCGCCCACAACCTGAAGCTGGGTGATGGCGGCGGGACGGTACACGTCGCAGGCCACCAGCAGGGGCCGCTTGCCCATCTCTTTTTTCAGATACCCTGCCAGCTTGGCGCCGTTGGTGGTTTTGCCGGCGCCCTGGAGGCCCACCATCATGATGACCGTGGGGCCCTTGGAGGCGAAGCTGACGCGCTCACTGCCGCCGCCCATGAGCTCGGTGAGCTCTTCATTGACGATTTTGATAATCTGCTGGGCGGGGGTCAGACTCTCCAGCACATCGGCGCCGATGGCCCGCTCGGTGATCTTGGCTACGAAATCCTTGACCACATTGTAGCTGACGTCGGCGTCCAGCAGGGCCAGCCGGACCTCCTTCATGGCCTCCTTAACGTCGGCCTCGGTGATGCGTCCCTTGCCGCGCAGGCGTCGGAACGCGGCGTTCAGTTTTTCGGAAAGACCTTCAAATGCCATGGATGTCACTCCTCATTAAAGCCCGCAGGGCGGGCGCTTACTCTTTCAGTGCGGTGGCAGCCTGGGTAATGGATTCCACCAGCCTGTCGATGCGGGGGTCTTCATACTGCCGGTAGTTAAGGGTTTTCAGTTCCTGGACAGCGTTTTCAATCTCAACGATGTATTCCTGCATCTGGTGGAAGCGGCGGATGAGGCCGGTTTTGTCCTCCACCTCCTGCATGGCGGCCTCGGCCCGGACGATGACATCCCGGACGCCCTGGCGGCTGATGCCGCTGTTTTCCGCGATTTCGGACAGGCTCAGGTCCTCATTATAGTAGAGATCGAAAAATTCCCGCTGTCTTTCGGTCAGGAGCTCCCCGTAAAAATCGAACAGCATGGTCATGCGGTACGTTTGATTTTTCACGGCGACTCCTCCTTTGTGTAAAGCGAAGACGCTTTACAAGCCTGTTTATCATACCGTACTTTTCCTGAAAAGTCAAGGGGGAAATGGGGAATATTTTTCGTTTCTTCAAAAATCCGGCGGGTCTCCGATGGAAAATCGTCCAAATTGTTCATGCTTCTTTTGTTGACGGTTGACAATAAGTAGGATATAATAAGATGATTTTTTATAGACGGAGGGACAGGCCATGTGGATCGCTGAGGGCTGGAAGGATTATGAGCTGCTGGACTGCGGCGGCGGGGAGAAGCTGGAGCGCTGGGGGGATAAGCTCCTGGTGCGCCCGGACCCCCAGGCCATCTGGAACACGCCCCGGCGGCATCACGGCTGGAAGCGTCCTGACGGACGCTATCTCCGCTCCAGTGCGGGAGGCGGCAGCTGGGAGAAGGGGCGTCTGCCCGGACAGTGGCAGGTGCGGTATAAGAATCTGACCTTCCAGGTCAAGCCTATGAACTTCAAGCATACGGGGCTGTTTCCGGAGCAGGCGGTGAATTGGGAGTTCGCCCAGGAGCGGATCCGCGCCGCCGGACGGCCTGTGAATGTGCTGAATCTGTTTGCCTATACGGGAGCGGCCAGCGTGGCCTGCGCCGCCGCTGGAGCCAGCGTGTGCCATGTGGACGCGGCGAAGGGAATGGTCCAGTGGGCCAGAGAAAACGCCAGGGCCTCCGGCCTGGAGGACGCGCCCATCCGCTGGATTGTGGACGACTGCGCCAAGTTCGTGGAGCGGGAAATCCGGAGAGGGCGGCGGTACGACGCCATCATCATGGACCCGCCCAGCTACGGGAGGGGGCCTACCGGCGAGGTCTGGAAGCTGGAGGACAATCTGTATCCCTTCGTGGAGCTGTGCGCCGGGGCGCTGTCGGAGGATCCGCTCTTCATTATAATAAATTCCTACACCACAGGGCTGGCTCCCAGCGTACTGACGTATATTCTGGAGACGGTTGTTTCCAGGAAGTTCGGTGGGCGCACGGTCAGCGATGAGATTGGGCTTCCGGTGACGGAGACCGGGCTGGTCCTGCCCTGCGGCGCTTCGGGACGGTGGACAGGGGACCGGTAGAACTGGAGGGAGATTTCAGGTATGGAAATTTTAGAATTAGCGGTGCCAACCATGGCATATAAAGAACAGGTCATGGCCTTCAAGGCGGAGATGCTGGAGTACGGCAGTGACTTCGATGGCTGCAACGGTCTGGGAGAAGTGGAGACCTACGAGGAGTGGCTGGACTTCCGGGGCCGGGAGGAGCGCAAGGGCTGGTCGCCCTCCCACACATATTTGACGGTCCGGCAGTCCGACGGACGGGTGGTGGGCATCGTCAACTACCGTCCCAGCCCCCTGTCGGATTTCCTGCTCCAGTATGGCGGTCATATCGGTTACTGCATCCGCCCCTCCGAGCGGCGGAAGGGGTATGCCAAGGAGCAGCTGCGCCTGACCCTGGAAAAATGCCGGGCGGCGGGGGAGGAGCGGGTGCTGCTGACCTGCGACCCGGATACAGCTTCCGAACGCGCCATCCTGGCCAACGGCGGCGTCCTGGAGAATGAGGTGGCCGATGAGCCGGGGCTGGGGAAGTCCGGGACCATCCGGCGGTACTGGATCACATTGTGAGCATAATGAGGGAACCCAATGAGTGATATTATCAAAACAGAAAATCTGACGTTTTCCTATCCGCCCGACGAGGGGAAGGAGCCGGTTCAGGCGCTGCGGGGCGTGGACCTCACTATTGAACAAGGAAGCTTTGTGGTCATCCTGGGCCACAACGGTTCTGGCAAATCCACCCTGGCGAAGCACATGAACGCGGTTCTGCTGCCTGAGGGAGGCAGGGTGTGGGTGTCAGGGATGGACACGTCCGACGAGGCGCTGCTACTGGAGATCCGCCGCAGGGTGGGGATGGTATTCCAGAACCCGGACAACCAGATCGTTGCCAATGTGGTGGAGGAGGATGTGGCGTTCGGCCCGGAGAACCTGGGCGTGCCTACGGAGGAGATACAGAAGCGGGTCGCCGCCGCGCTGAAAGCGGTGGGCATGGAGGAATTTACCCTCCATGCGCCTCATCACCTCTCCGGCGGACAGAAGCAGCGGGTCGCCATCGCCGGGATTATCGCCATGGAACCGGCCTGCATTGTGCTGGACGAGGCCACGGCCATGCTGGACCCTCTGGGACGCCGGGAGGTGCTGGATACGGTGAAGAGGCTGAACTGCGAAAAGGGAATCACTATTGTTCTTATCACGCACCACATGGACGAGGCCGCTATGTCGGGGCGTGTCGTGGTGATGAACGACGGCAAGGTAGTGATGGATGGTACGCCGGAGGAGGTTCTGGTCCGGGTAGAGGAGCTGCGGGCCATCGGGCTTGCCGCGCCTCATACGGTGGAGTTGCTCCACGGGCTGAGACAGGACGGCTTTGACGTGCCCCTGAATGCTCTGGGCATCAAAGCCTGCGCAGACGCCATCGCAGGCAGTCTGAGAAAATAAAGGAGAGGTAACAAGATTGGAACCAATCATCCGTGTGGAAAATCTGACCCACACCTATGGAGAAAACACGCCGTTCTGCCGCAGTGCGGTGAAGGATGTGAGCATGGAGATCCGGAGAGGGGAGTTCCTGGGGATCATCGGCCACACCGGGTCCGGGAAGTCCACCCTGATCCAGCATCTCAACGGCCTTCTGAAGCCTACCAGCGGGAAAATCTGGCTGGGGGACCGGGACGTCTGGGCTGAACCGAAAAAAATCCGGGAGGTGCGCTTCCGGGTGGGGCTGGTGTTCCAGTATCCGGAGTATCAGCTCTTTGAGGAGACGGCATACAAGGACATCGCCTTCGGGCCCAGGAATATGGGGCTGGACGAGAAGGAGATTGACCGCCGGGTCAGAACCTCCGCCGCATTTGCGGGACTGGGGGAGGAGCTGCTGGAGAAGTCGCCCTTTGACCTCTCCGGCGGACAGAAGCGGCGGGTCGCTATCGCGGGCGTCATCGCTATGGAACCGGAGGTGCTGATTCTGGACGAGCCGTCGGCGGGTTTGGACCCGGCGGGCCGGAAGGGGCTGCTGGAGAACATACAGGCCTACCACAAGGAGAAGGGCACCACCGTGGTCATGGTCAGCCACAGCATGGACGAGGTGGCGGAGAACGTGGACCGGATTGTGGTGCTGGCGAACGCGGGGGTGGTCATGTCCGGAACGCCCCACGAGGTGTTCAGCCGGGCGCAGGAGCTGATTGACGTGGGGCTGAATGTGCCCCAGGTGACGCAGGTGGCAATGGAGCTTGTGCGGCAGGGCGTGGATATCGACCCGGCGGTGTATACCGTGGATGACCTGCGCAGGTCGCTGTCGGCGTTGAAAGGGGGGAGGGCCTGATGCTCAAGGACATTACCCTGGGCCAGTTTTTCCCGGGAAACTCCCTGGCCCACAAGCTGGATCCCAGGACGAAAATTCTGCTGACAGTCCTGTATATCGTGGCGCTTTTCTGCGCGAAATGGTTTGTTTCGTACGCGGTGGTGGCGGCGCTGCTGGTTACAGGCGTCAAGGTCTCCGGCGTTGCGCCCAAGGCGCTGGTGCGGGGATTGAAGCCTATTCTGTTCATTATCTGCTTTACGGCGGTTTTAAATCTGTTTTATACGCCGGGAGAGGAGATTGCGGCCTTCTGGATTTTCAAAATCACCAAGGAGGGAATTGCCACAGCGTTTTTCATGGTGCTGCGTATCACCATGCTCATTATGGGGACGTTCCTGCTGACCTATACCACCAGTCCGATTGCGCTGACGGACGGGCTGGAAACGCTGCTGGGGCCACTGAAGAAGATCAGGGTTCCGGTCCATGAGCTGTCGATGATTATGTCCATCGCGCTGCGGATGATTCCGACACTGATTGAGGAGACGGATAAGATCATGTCCGCACAGAAGGCCCGCGGCGCGGATTTTGAGACCGGGAGCCTGTTTCAGCGGGCGAAGGCGCTGGTGCCTATCCTGGTGCCGCTGTTCATCAGCGCGTTCCGCCGCGCGGACGAGCTGGCAGTGGCTATGGAATGCAGATGCTATCATGGAGACAGTGGGAGGACAAAGCTGCATGTGCTCCATTATCAGACGCGGGACTATCTTGTTCTTGCGGCGTATGCGGTTGTGCTGGCCGGTGTGCTGGCGCTGGCCAGGTTCGGGCTGTGATGCGTTGCTGTGCGGTTTGCGGGCGCGGTCATAGAGAGCGCGAAGCGGGTCTGCAGGGGCGGTGACATCCGCCCCTGCAGAGACTCATCTGGCCTGTGGATTCAAAGCGGCGCGCCAGGTTGTCGCGCCCTATAAGGCGGTTCGATACCGGGTGCACGTCTGGCGGAGGTTCGCATGGGGGCCGGTCATTGGCCTTCGGCCAGCGACCGGCCCGGCGGTGGTGCTGGCGCACCACTGCCGGGAAGCGGCGCCGCAGCGGCCCGCCACCGGTAGAACAAGCGGGTAGACGCAGAAGACCGGCGCACCAACGAAGGTATTGAGGCAGAACCAACCAGGGTATCGCCGGAGAGAAATAAAACAACACATTCAGGGGATTCTCAAGGGGGTCCGCCCCCTTGAGGGTACTTTTGGTTCTTTTCCTATAAGGGAAAAGAACGCCCCCGTCCCCGCCCCGGGGGCGGAAAGAAAGGACCTTCCATGAGAAACATAGCATTCAAGCTGATGTACAACGGCACCAACTACCACGGCTGGCAGGTCCAGAAAACGGAAACCACCGTGGCGGAAACGTTGGAAAAAGCCCTCACCGCCCTGTGTGGGGAACGAATAAAGGTGACTGGCTGCGGGCGGACGGACGCCGGCGTCCACGCCGAGCGTTATGTCGCCAACTTCCGCACCAATTCCACCATTCCTTGCGACCGCTTCCCGCTGGCTGCCAACGGGAGGCTGCCGGAGGACATCGTGGTCTGCGGGGCCTTCGATGTGGCGGAGGACTTCAACGCCATCGGCTCCTGTCTGAAAAAGGAGTACACCTATCGGATCTTCAACTCCCGCGTCCGGAACCCATTTTACGTCCACCGGGCCTATTTTTACCCCAAAAGGCTGGACGAATCGGTTATGGACCAGGCGGCGCGGGCCTTTGAGGGCACACACGATTTCCGGGCTGTGCGCAGCGTGGGCACGGAGACCAGGACCACCGTGCGCACCATCTACTACTGCCATGTGACCCGCAATGGCGATCTTTTGGAATTGAAGGTATGCGCCAACGGGTTTTTGTATAATATGGTACGAGCCATCACAGGAACCGTGCTGTACGCCGCCGAGGGCAAGCTGACGCCGGAGGACATCCCCGTGATTCTGGAAAGCGGCAACCGCACACTGGCAGGCCCCACGGTCCCGCCCGGGGGTCTGTACCTGACAAAACTATGGTATGAGGATGAACGGCTCAATGACGACGAAGAAGCCGGCCCCGGATAAGGAGCCGCCCAAAAAGAAAAAGAGCTTCCTCCAACGGATGCTCACGCTGCTGCTGGTGGCAGTATTCGTCCTGGGCGCGGCGGCGCTGACCACCATGGAGGACGGGAAGCACTTCACCGCCCTGCGGCGGTGGCTTATGTACGGCGAGGGAAGCGCCACCAAGGATGTGTACTCCTATGCGCCCAATACCGCCAACCGCTACGGGACGCTGGGGGACAGCCTGCTGGTGGTCAGTCCCAACAGCGCCCAGCTGCTCCAGGACGACGGGTCCATCATCTACGACCTATCCATCCAGACAACCAATCCGCAGCTGTCCATCGGGAAGAATCTGGCCGCCGTGTGCGACGTGGGCGGAGGGACGGTCTACCTGCTGGACGGAACCGGTATCCAGCGGACGCTGCGTAAGGAGGGCGAGCTGTGCTACTACTCCGCCCGGCTCAACAGCAGCGACTATCTGGCGGTGATCGAGCAGAAAAACGGCTACAAGGCGTCCGCCGCTGTCTATGACAGCGCGGGGGAGCTGCTGTTCAGCTTCGATTCTTATGACAACTACCTCAGCGACGCCATTGTGACGGCGGACGGCCGGTATCTGACGGCGGTCAGCCTGGAGCCGGACAACGGCATTTTCGCCAGCTGCCTGCGGGTCTACGACCTGTTGAACGGCGAACTGAAGAGCAGCACCTCCATCCGGGACGGACTGGTGCTGGAGCTGGCAGCCAATGGGAGACGGATCCTCTCCCTGTGCGACAAGCGCTTCACCATCACTACCATGGAAGGCGAGATCCTGCTGGATCAGGCATACGGAAACTTGTACTTAAATGACTGCGCCCTGGGCGGCAAGGATTTCTGCGCGCTGCTGCTGGGGCGGTATCAGGCGGGCAATATCAGCACGCTGATGACCTATGACATGAATGGGAAGGCCATAGCGTCTCTGGACCTGACGGAGGAGGTGCTGGACATCTCCGCCGCGGGGAGCTGTCTGGCGGTGCTTTTTGACGAAAGTCTGGTGGTCTACGACCGGGAGCTGACGGAGCGGGCGCGGCTGGAGGATACCAACTACGCCGCCCAGGTCCGCGTTCAGGACGACGGCTCTGTGCTGATGATCTCAGGCGCGTCCGCGTGGAGCTTTTTGCCGTAAACCGATGGGATTTTTCCATAGAAAGGGGATAGCCTTTTTTGAGTATTTCTGTTATGATTGACGTTGTAATTGCGGCGGTGCTGGTCCTGTGCGCCGCGGTGGGCTGGAAGCGGGGGTTGATCCGCAGTCTGGCGGAGCTGTCCGTGATGGTCGTGGCCCTGTTCCTGGCCAACCAGATCGCCAGCGCGGCCGCGCCGGTCATTGTGGACAGGACGCTGCGCCCCGCCACCTACGCCGCCATCGAGCAGCAGGTGGACAAAATGATGGCGGAGGACATCTCCGTGACCACGCCTGTGGAGGAGCTGCTGCGGGTCGTGGATGGAATCCCGAACAGCTTTGTCCGCGAGCACGTCAGGAGCCTGGTAGAGGACATGGGCCTGTCCACAGTCCGGCAGGCCAGCTATTCCGCTCAGGAGACGTTGCTGCGGCTGGGGTATCAGATTGCGGATTCCGCCCTGGATGGGGTGGTCCGGGATCTGGTCCGGTCCATCGTCTGCGCGGTCTGCTTCGCGATTCTGACGGCGGCGCTGCGGATGATCGTGAAGGCGCTGCGGATGGCCGTCAAGCTGCCGGTGCTCAAGCAGCTCAACGAGCTGGGCGGCCTGCTGCTGGGTGTGGGGAAGGGGCTGCTGTTGGTGTGCCTGGGCGTCTGGGTGCTGCGGCTGACGGGGATAATCACGCAGGAAATGGCGGAGAAGTCCCTGTTGATCGGGGCCTTTTCCTCCTGGACCGCCGGGCTGTAATGCCCTTTTGAGAAAGAAAACTTCTTCCAAGCCATAAAATTTTCAATTTGTTCATGTTCATAACCTGTTAATCTGGTATAACCAATACTGAAAGATCGTGTCAGCCGGTCTCCGGCCGGCCCATGGAGGTAGACAATTATGCAACCGACTCTGTGTACGAGATGCAAGAAGCGGGTAGCCGTGGTTTTCATTTCAAAAATGGAAAAAGGCGAGACAGTCAATGAGGGCCTGTGCCTGAAGTGCGCCAAGGAGCTGGGACTGCCCCAGGTCAGCGAAATGATGCGCCGTATGGGTATCACTGACGAGGACCTGGATATGATCTCCGATGAGATGATGAACGCCTTTGGCGGCGCGGAGTCCATGGAGGGCCTGATTCCCAAGGACGACGACGCCGCTGAGGAGGACAGCGAGGACGGCAAGACCGCAACCTTCCCCTTCCTCAACCGGCTCTTTGGCGGCGGGGGGGAGGTCCCCACGCCCACAGGCGGCGACTCCCAAAGCGGCCGCCACGAGACAAAGGAACGCAAGTCCGACAAGCCGCCCAAACGGAAGTATCTGGACAGCTACTGCATCAACCTGACTGAGCGGGCCCGGTCCGGCAAGCTGGACCATCTGGTGGGCCGTGAACAGGAGATTGAGCGGGTTATCCAGATTCTGAACCGGCGGCAGAAGAACAATCCCTGCCTGATCGGAGAGCCCGGCGTGGGCAAGACGGCCATCGCCGAGGGGCTGGCCCAGCGGATTGCCAACAAAGAGGTGCCCTTCAAGCTGCGGGACAAGGAGGTCTATCTTCTGGACCTGACCGCCTTGGTGGCGGGCACCCAGTTCCGCGGACAGTTTGAGAGCCGGATGAAGGGCCTGATTGAGGAAATCCGTAAGTGCGGGAACGTCATTCTGGTCATTGATGAGGTCCACAACATTGTGGGCGCGGGCGACGCCGAGGGCAGCATGAACGCGGCCAACATCCTCAAGCCCGCCCTGAGCCGGGGCGAGATTCAGGTCATTGGCGCGACGACCTTTACCGAGTACCGCAAGCATATCGAGAAGGACACCGCCCTGGAGCGCCGCTTCCAGCCGGTGACGGTGAACGAGCCCAACATCGAGGACACCATGGAGATCCTCCGGGGCATCGCCCACTACTATGAGACCTTCCACGGGGTGAAGATCCCGGAGGGCATCCTGCGGCAGGCGGTGCTGCTGAGCGAGCGGTACATCACGGACCGCTTCCTGCCGGACAAGGCCATCGACCTCATCGACGAAGCCTGCTCCGACATGAACCTGAAGGACGCGGGCATCAACCGCCGTCAGGAGATCGACCGGGAGCTGGCGGACTACAACAAGGAGAAGGAGCTGCTGGAGGCCGCTGAGGAGCCCAACTTCGAGCGTCTGGCGGAGATCAAGAGCAAGGAGCTCCAGCTCCAGACCGAGCTGGACGATCTCTCCGCCCAGGGCGAGCCTCAGCTGACCATGGACAATCTGGCCCGGGTGATCGAGCTGTGGACTAAAATTCCCGCCAGCAAGATCCGTGAAGAGGAGTTCAAGCGTCTGAGCGAGCTGGACCAGCGGCTCAAACAAAAGGTCATCGGCCAGGAGCAGGCCATCGACGCCGTTTCCGCCGCCATCCGCCGCAACCGTGTGGGCATCTCGCCCAAGCACAAGCCGGTGAGCTTCATTTTTGTGGGCAGCACCGGTGTGGGCAAGACGGAGCTGGTCAAGCAGTTGTCCGAGGATCTGTTCAATGCGCCAGACAGCCTGATCCGGCTGGATATGTCCGAGTTCATGGAGAAGCACTCCGTTTCCAGGATCATCGGCTCGCCTCCGGGCTACGTGGGCTACGACGAGGCGGGACAGCTGACGGAGAAGATCCGCCGCAAGCCTTACTCCGTGGTGCTTTTCGACGAGATTGAAAAGGCACACCCAGATGTGCTGAACGTCCTGCTGCAAATCCTGGACGACGGACAGATCACGGACGCCCACGGGCGGAAGGTGAACTTCGAGAATACCGTGATCGTCATGACCTCCAATGCCGGCAGCGACCGGAAGGAGGGGACGGTGGGCTTCAACAAGACCGTTGGCGAGCTGGACAAGGACCGCGCCATGAAGGCGCTCCAGCAGTTCCTGCGGCCCGAGTTCATCAACCGGGTGGACGAGATCGTCTGCTTCAACAAGCTCTCTGAGGAGGATTTCCAGCCCATCGCGTGTTTGATGCTGGATGAGCTGAAGGCCAGCATGAAGGAGAAGGGCCTGACCCTGACCTACAGCAGCGAGCTGGTAAAATATCTGGTGAGCAAGTCCTATTCCGCAACCTACGGCGCCCGGAATCTGCGCCGGACCATCCAGAAGGAGGTGGAGGACGCGCTGGCGCTGGAGATCATCAACAGCTACGACAATCCTGTCAGCCAGATTGCCATTACGGCGGAGGAGGAGAAGGTCGTGATCCATGCGCTGTGACGCGCTTGTGTGTGAAGGAGAGGAGTCCCCATGAAGCTGTTCCGCAAGGATATTGAGCCCCGGTGCGCCTACTGCGCCAGGGGCAGCGCGATCAATGACCGGGAGGTGGTCTGCACCCGGAAGGGCGTGGTGGCGGTGGAGTTCCACTGCGGCCGGTTCCATTATGACCCACTCAAGCGGGTCCCGCCCAGACCGTTGAAGCTGGAGACCTCCAAGCTGAGGCCAGAGGATTTCGCCATTTAGAGAGGGTTTGCGCCAGTTAAGGTGGATTTTCGCAGGAATACTGGATGTATTTCAAGAAAACTTAGCGGAGACTGGCGCAAAAAGACCTGCCCAGGCGGGCTTGAGCGCAAGCAATAAACAGCGCGGTTCCGTTGGAAAAACGGGGCCGCGCTGTGTTGTTTGTGCTCCGCCGCGCATAAAATCAGGCGGGGGTGATGGGCTATCCTTTGCGCGATCTATACACGGCTGAGCAAGGAGGACGAGGAGAAGCTGCAAAATGAGTCGGAGAGCATCCAGAACCAAAAGGCCCTGCTGCTGCACTACGCCCGGGAGCGGGGGTGGGAGGTCTATGACATCTACTGCGACGAGGACTACTCCGGCGCGGACAGCCTGCGGCCTGATTTCAACCGGATGCTGCGGGATGCGCGGCAGAAGAAGTTTCAGGTCGTCCTCTGCAAAACGCAGTCCCGGTTCACGCGGGACATGGAGCTGGTGGAGAAGTACATACACGGGATGTTTCCCCTGTGGGGTATCCGGTTTATCGCAGTGGCGGATAATGCCGACACGGAGGTGAAGGGCAACAAGAAAGCGCGCCAGATTAACGGATTGGTGAACGAGTGGTACCTGGAGGACCTGTCCGAGAATGTGCGCATGGTCTTCGACATGAAGCGGCGGGAGGGGAAATATATTGGCGGGTCGCCTGTTTACGGCTACAAAAAGGACCCGCATGACAAGAACAAGCTTGTCATCGACTGGCCTGCGGCTTCGGTGGTACAGCAGATTTTCCGATGGTCGCTGGAGGGACGTGGCAGGCAGAGCATCGCCCGCGCCCTCAACGACCAGGGCGTGTCCAGCCCCGCGCGGTACAAGGCGGAGCGGGACGGAGGACATCTTTCGGGCATGGACCGAAGCCTTTGGAGCAAGATCACGGTCTGGCGCATCCTGCGGAATGAAATGTATACGGGCGTGATGATCCAGGGGCGGCGAAAAAAGGTCAGCTACAAATCCAAGCGGCTCATAGACATGCCGGAGGAAGCCTGGTACCGGGTGGAGGGGACACATGAGGCCATCGTTGAGCCGGAAGTCTTCCAGGCAGTCCAGCGGGGGCTGGAGGCCCGCGCCCGGTCTGACGGAAAGGGGGAGGCCCATGTGCTGTCCGGGCTGGTGCGGTGCATGGACTGCGGCAGTGTAATGACCAAGACGGCCAACTGCCGGCAGGGGCGGCCCCGCACCTCCTATCTCCGCTGCAAGCGGTACGCCGACAGCGGAAAGGAGAAGGGCTGCACCCGCCACTCCATCCGGCTGGACCAGCTGGAGGAGCTGGTGACGGAACGGGTCCGGCGGTATATACGGGAGTGGTTTGTGCCGGAGGGCCTTGAGGCCGAGCCGCGCAGCGACGCCCGCCGGGCGTCGCTGGAGCAGGAGCGGCGGACGCTGGAGGCGCAGAGGGAAAAGCGCAGCCAGGCGCTGAAAAGCCTCTATCTGGATAAAGTGTCCGGGGTACTCGGTCTGGAGCAGTTTGTGGAGCTGAATCAGACATTCCTGGACGAAAAAAACCGCCTGGAGCGGCGGCTGGCGCAGATTGAGGCGGAGCTGTCAGCGGGGGAGAGCTCCCGGCAGAGGGAGGAGCTGCTGGAACAGGCGGACAGGCTGCTGGAACTGGAGACGCTGCCCCGGGAGCTGGCGGTGCAGCTGATCGAACGAATTGAGATCGGGGAGCGGGACACGGCCAGCGGGGAGCAGGCTGTCCATATCATCTGGAAATTCTGATGCGCCTGCGGGACACAATCTGTCCCGCAGGCGCAATTTTCTTCTATTTCAGCTCCTGGATTGACATGACGGCGCGGTGCTCGATGGGCTTCCATTCCACCTTGCCGAAGAGGGCGAGGATGGTGATGGGCACATAGGTCGCCATGAAGATGGGGAAGGTGAAGGTATACAGGACTTTCTTCCAGTTCTTTGCCCGGATGTGGTTCCACTGGGTGGCGGTGGTCAGCGCCCCGGCCACAAACAGCAGCAGATAGGGGACGATGAAGCTCATCAGCATTGCGCTGAGCAGGGGCAGCACCGCCCCGCCGCTGAACAGCTCCAGCACCGTCGCCAGCACGCCCACCGCCACGCCGCACACCGTCAGCGCGATAGCCGGAGGGATGGACAGCAGCAGGTCCAGACAGCTCAGGCCGTTTTTCCCGGCAAGCCCCGCTGTCAGCTGGCCGCCCTGACGGAGAAAGACCAGAAGATTGCCGCGGCACCAGCGCATCCGCTGGCGGATGGACTGGCCGAAGCTGGTGGGCTGCTCGTCGAACAGCTCCGCTTCGCCACAGTAGCCCACCCGCTGGCCCTCCAGGATGCTGTGGACGGTGAACTCCGTATCCTCGCTGAGGGAGTGGAAGGGCCAGCCGTTGCAGCGCAGCATGACCTCACGGCTGAAGAGGAAACCGGTGCCGGAGACCACCGCGCTGATGCCCAGCCGCGCCCGGGGGGCATTGAGGAAGGCGGCGTCCCGCAGGAACCACAGGGCGTAGCCCGCGGAGATCCAGTTGTCGCCGTAGTTCTTGGAGTTGCGGTAGCTGGTGACGATCTGGCAGTCGGGACCGAAGGTTTCGTTCATACGGGACACATAATCCTCTGCCAGAAGGTTGTCTGCGTCAAAAACGAAATAGCCGTCAAAATGCTCGTCTCCGTAGGTCTCCCGGATTTTGGACAGCATGAAGTTCAGGGCGTAGCCCTTGCCCACATGGACGGTGTCGCTGCGCTCGTAGACCACGGCTCCCGCGTCGCGGGCGGCCTGGGCGGTGCTGTCCGTGCAGTTGTCGGCAACCACAAAGGCGGTCAGGTTTTCAGCGGGGTAGTCCTGGCGGCGGATGCTGTCCAGGAGCTGGCCGATGACGGCCTCCTCGTTCCGGGCGGAGATCAGCACCGCGTAGCGGCGGACAGGGACCGTTCGCTGGACCCGGTGTCTGCGCCACAGGGCGACAGGGACGTAGAGAAGCTGGTAGAAATAGCACAGCAAAAACAGGATGCCGATAACCCGGTTCATATTCTGCAAAACAATAAGCGCGCTCATGATTGACTCCTTTCCTGCCTCTGGCAGACCCAGCGGTAGAGCAGAAGCCCCAGACCGCTGATAATACCTGTGAGGATGAACACCAGAATGGCGAAGACGTAGTTGCCCATGCCCAGGGCGTCTCCGCCGATGGTGGAGGTTACGATGGATGGAATGGGGGCGATGGCGCTGATGATGAGCCAGGCCTTCAGCGGCAGGTCGGTGAGGCCCACCAGGTAGCACAGGACGTCCTTGGGCGTCCCCGGCAGGAAAAACAGGAAGAATACCCAGAAGGTCAGCCGCCGCTTGTTTTGCAGGAATTTCAGCGTTTGCAGCTTCTCCAGAGGGAAGAACACCTCCACCGCCCGGGTCCCGAACCTCCGCACCAGCAAAAAGACCACCGTGCGCCCCACAAAGGAACCCAGCAGACACAGCAGCGTCCCCTCCAATGAGCCGAAGGCGTAGCCCGCCGCAATCTCCAGGGGTTCGCCGGGAATGACGGCCACGACAATCTGAAGGACGATCATCCCCATGAAGGCCAGCGGGGCCCATACGCCCTGCTGGTCCACCCACGCCCGGAACCGCTCGGGCTCCTGGACGAACCGGATCAGCGGCGTCCCGGCAAAGAAGAAGACCAGGGCTGACAGCAGGAGAAAGAGGAAAATCCCCGTACCCGCAATCCATTTCTTTTGTTTCTCGGACATATGCCGGCGGTCTCGCTCGCTCATAAGCCGCTTCCTTTCCTTGTAAATATCTGTCTCGTATTCTACAGGGTTTCCGTTTAAGATGAAAGCAGGGAAATCTATAAGATTTTTTTAAGGGGATATGCGGCTCCGGGACAGGAGAAAGAAGAAGGGTAAGGTTTTCTTGCCGGAATGCTTGTAATCGGCGGGAAAATCTGTTATACTGAACCGGAAATCATCGCGGGAGCCTGCGGCTCTCTCTAGGAGGATTACTCTGAGTACTTTTCAAACCATCTGGGAACAATTTGACTGGGCGGGCCTGAGCGGTCTGCTTCAGCGCATGCTGGGGGTCCTGCTGTGCCTGACGGTCCATGAGACCTGTCACGGCCTGGCCGCCTGCGCTCTGGGCGACCCCACCGCCAGGCGGATGCGCCGCCTCAGCTTCAATCCGCTCCACCACATCGACTGGCTGGGGCTGGCTTCCATGGTCATCTGCGGCTTCGGCTGGGCGAAGCCGGTGCCGGTGGATATGCGCTATTTTAAAAATCCCAGGGCCGGTATGGCTGTGACCGCCCTGGCGGGACCGGCCTCCAACTTCCTGCTGGCGCTGCTTCTGATGTTTGCCGCGTCGCTGCTGCGGGCCGGGTGGCTGATGGGATTTTTGATCGATACCGCGATTTTGAGCATCGGCCTGGGGCTGTTCAATCTGGTTCCCATTCCGCCTTTGGACGGGTCCAAGGCGCTCTTCGCCCTGCTGCCCCAGAGGGCGTATCTTACGCTGATGCGCTATGAGCGGTACGGCATGGTTGTGCTGCTCCTGCTGGTCTGGCTGGACGTGGGCAGCGGCGCTCTTTCCAACGCCATCGTTCATGTGTTCTGGTGGATGGCCGGGCTATTTTTCTGATGTTGAGGTGACTGGATGGACGGTCCTGTATATAAGCTGGAGCAGGTGGTACGCAGCAAGGAGGGCATGGAGGATTTTGAGGGTCCGCTGGACCTGATCCTGTTCCTGCTGGGGAAAAATAAGATCGAGATTCAGGATATCCCCATCGCATTGATTCTGGAGCAGTATCTGGCCTATCTGGAGCTGCGCCAGCAGATGGACCTGGAGGTGGCCAGCGAGTTCATCACCATGGCCGCCCAGCTGATGTTCATCAAGACAAGGATGCTGCTGTCCATTGAGGATGAGGAGGCCAAAAACGAGATGGCCGAGCTGATCCGCTCCCTGGAGGAGCGGCGCAGCAGCGAGAATTACGCGAAAATCAAGTATGTCACCGGCCTCCTGGAGCCTATGGGGGAGTTCGGACGGCGCATTTTCCTCAAGACGCCGGAGACCATGGGACATGGGAAGGTCTACGAGTACAGCCACAGCGTGGCCGACCTGACGGCAGCCATGGGCGAGATTGCCAGCCGGGAGGAGCGGCGTCTGCCGCCGCCGGCGAGCAGCTTCGGGGACATTGTGCGGCAGGAGCCCTACCCGGTGGGCGGGAAGGCGAGGGAGGTGTTCCATCGGCTGCTCAGGGGTGTCACCAGCTTCCGCTTGCTGTTCCGGGGCAGCCGGAGCCGCAGCGAGGTGGTGGCCACCTTTCTGGCAATCCTGGAGCTGTGCCGGGCAAGGATCGTAACCCTGTCCGGCAGTGAGACGGACTGCACGGTGAACACCACCGGCGAGGGGATCGACTCTCTGCAATTATAGGCTTGAATCAAATGTATTATTTCCGGATTTTTAGTTCGGAAATAATACCATAATAACAGGACGGTAAGACGATTGGACAACAAGGAAATGCAGACCGCCGCGGAGAGCATCCTGTTCGCCGCCGGTGAGCCAATACATATCGACCGCATCTGCCTTGCCCTGGGCACAGACCGTCCCAGGGCGGAGGAGGCCCTGCGGCGGCTGGGGGATTACTACGCCTTTGAGCGCAGAGGCATCCGGCTGGTGCGGATGGAGGACAGCTATCAGCTGTGTTCCTCGCCGGATTACGCGGAGATAATCCGCAGGGCCTTCGAGATCCGGAAGACGGCCAAGCTCAGCCAGCCCGCGCTGGAGGTGCTGGCGGTCATCGCCTACTATCAGCCTGTGACGCGGGCGCAGGTGGACCAGATCCGGGGCGTGGACAGCGCGTATACTGTAGGACTGCTGCTGGACCGGAAGATGATCGAGGAATGCGGCCGCTTGCAGGTGCCGGGACGGCCCCGGCTGTACCGCACGACGCAGACGTTTCTGCGCTCGTTTCATATCAGCTCCCTGGAGGAGCTGCCGCCTCTGCCCGGTCTGGAGGACGGCGGGCAGCTCCGCGCGGCCGGGGAGGAGACGGAAGCGGCTGGGAAAGAAGAACCTCAGTAGGGAAAGGGGAGAGGGCGTTTGATAGGAAAAATCATATTGTGGATTTTAGCCGCCCTTTTCCTGCTGCTGATTCTGATACTATGGACGCCGGTGCGGGTGCGGGCCGCTTATGACCAGGGAGACCTGACGGTGAAGCTCCGGTTTGGTCCGGTGAAGCTGCAGATTTTCCCGAGGCCAGAAAGAGTGGAGAAGCCGGAGAAAAAGCCGGAAAGCCAACCGAAAAAGAAGAAGGAAAAACCTGAAAAACCGAAGGCGAAAATCAACCGGGAGCAGATTTTTTACGCACTTGAGAAGCTCCCTCCGATTTTTGGCCGGGTGCTGAAGCGGACAGGGAAGAGCATCCGGATCGAGCCGCTGAAGGTCTACGTGCTGGTCGCCGGATATGATCCGGCGGACACGGCGCTGCTGTACGGGCGGCTGGAGGCAGCGCTGGCGGTGGGACTGCCGGCGCTGCGGAAGGCTGTTAAGGTCAGGGACGAAGATGTTCGTCTATACGTTGATTTTTCCGAGCGGCAGGTGAAGCTGATTGCTGACGTTGGCGTTATGCTGCGGCCCTGGAGCCTGGCTGCTGCCGGCGTGCGGGCGCTGGGGAGCTTGATTAAATGGTATCTGGGGTTCCGAAAGCTGGCGTCGCCGCTGCCTCCGGCAGAACCAAAAGCGGAAGAGAACGTGAGTGAAGCGGCCTGATGGGCCGTTTTGTGAAAGGAGCATATCATGGAGAACAACAATCCCATCAATGCGTTGATGCAGGAGAGCATGGTGAAAATCCGCGAGCTGGCGGACACCAACACCATCGTCGGCCAGCCCATTCAGACGCCGGACGGCGTGATGCTGATCCCTATTTCCCGGGTCAGTATGGGTATGGGCGGCGGCGGGACCATTTTCGGCAAGAAAAAGGACGACAACCCGGATGGCAGCCTGGGCTCCGCCCTGGGTGTGGGCGTGCGCATCGACCCGGTTGCGTTTCTGATTGTGAAGGACGGCATGACGCGGGTCATGCCTGTGGCCGCTCCGCCGCTGAATACGATTGACCGCATTGTGGAAATGGCGCCGGATATGGTGGACAAGGTGGCGAATTTCATTGACAGCCGCAAAAGGAAGGAAGAGGACCCGCCGGTGGAGGAAACCTGCTGACCCTCTGCCGCTGGCAGGAGAGGAAGGTTTTTCGTGTTATCTTCTGCCGGCTGTGAGACATACTATCCCCGTAACAAACGCCTGGAGGTGGATGGGATATGGGGAAGCACAGCGTATGGCGGCGGATTTTATGCTGTATTTTGCTGACAAGCGTATTGACTTGTCAGGCCGGCGCTGTCAGCACTTCGGCGGCATCTGCGGTGCTGATTGAGCAGAGCAGCGGGCGGGTGCTGTACCAGCAGGACCCGGATACGGAGCGGCTGATTGCCAGCGTGACGAAGATTATGACCGCGCTGGTGGCGCTGGAGCACGGCGACAAGGATCAGAGCTACACGGTGACGGCCCAGGATATGGCGGAGGGCTCCTCCATGTATCTCAAGCCGGGGGACACCCTGCGGCTGGAGGAGCTGCTGTACGGCCTGATGCTGGTCAGCGGCAACGACGCCGCCCTGGCGGTGGCCCACTGCGTGTCCGGGGAGCTGGAGGATTTTGTTGCGCTGATGAACAGGACGGCGGAGGATCTGGGGCTGACCCACTCCCATTTCGCCAACCCCAACGGGTTGGACGCTGAAGGGCACTACTCCAGCGCGCGGGACCTGGCGGTGCTTGCGGCCCACGCTCTGGAGAATCAGGATTTCCGGCGGATTGTGTCCACAGCCTCTGTGACCATTGGGGAGCGGTATCTGACCAACCATAACAAGCTGCTGCGCATGTGCGAGGGCTGCATCGGGGTCAAGACCGGGTTTACCAAGGCGGCGGGCCGTACGCTTGTCTCCGCCGCTGCACGGGAGGGAATGACGCTGGTGTGTACGACGCTCAACGACGGCAACGACTGGAACGACCATATGGCGCTGCTGGATTACGGCTTTGCCAACTACCACATGGAGACGGCTGTCGCCGCCGGGCAGACGCTGGCGGCTGCACTTGTGCGCAATGGTACGGCGGCTTCCGTTCCGCTAGCGGCGGCAAAGGATTTGCAGTATCCGCTGGCTGAGGGCGAGACGCTGAAGGTTGTGGCGCATGTGCCTGTGGCGGTATCCGCGCCAGTGGTGCCGGGACAGGCGCTTGGGGAGGTCTGTGCCTATTTGGGGGACGAAGAGGTTGCCAGCGTGGAGCTGATTGCCGCTGCGGCTTCGGCGAAGAAGGAGGAGCCGCCTGCTTCAAGTATGTGGTGGGACCGCTTTTTCTGATTAATTTTGAGGTGAAATCAATTGTATTGTTTCCGAATTTTAAAATTCGGAAACAATACAATTTGCCTGAAAGGGAAACTATGGAGCGTTTGCAGAAAATTCTCTCCGCCGCAGGGGTTTGCTCCCGCCGTCAGGCGGAGGAATTTTTACGCGCGGGGCGGGTGGCTGTCAACGGTGCGCCTGCCTCTCTGGGGGAGCAGGCGGATCCGGAACGGGATAAGATTACGCTTGACGGACGGCCTGTGGCTGTCCAGGCGGAAAAACTATATCTGATGCTCCACAAGCCTCGGGGTGTGGTAACTACGCTGTCTGATGAGAAAGGGAGACCCGCTGTGGCTGAGTTGGTATCCGGCTGCGGAGGACGAGTGTACCCGGTGGGACGGCTGGATATGGACTCTGAGGGCCTGCTGCTGCTGACCAGCGACGGGGATTTCGCCCAGCGGCTGGCTCACCCCAGCCATGAGGTGGAGAAGGAGTATCATGTGACGGTTTCCGGACGGCTTGCGGGGTGCCGTGAGCGGCTGGAAGCCGTGGAAGCCCTGGAGGACGGGACGCCGGTGGCGAGAGCGAGGGTCCGGGTCCTGTCGCGGGGGAAGGGCGGTTGGGTGTTGTCTGTCGTCATTCACCAGGGGCTCAACCGGCAGGTGCGGCGGATGTGCGCTGTGGCAGGGCTGCGGGTGGAACGTCTGGTGCGGGTCCGGGAGGGGCCGCTGCGGCTGGGGGAGCTGCCCTCCGGGCAGTGGCGGCGGCTGATGCCGGAGGAGGTTGCCGCGTTGCGCTAGGGCTTGCCCCCCTGCGCCCACTTATTTTAATGGATCGGTAATGCGTGATGAAAAAGGATGTATTACATATCATTCAGGAGAACATGGCCGGCTTATCCAAGGGGCAGAAGCGGATTGCAGCTTATATCCTCTCGGACTACGACAAGGCGGCCTTTATGACCGCCAGCAAGCTGGGAGAGCTGGTGGGCGTCAGCGAGTCTACGGTGGTGCGTTTTGCCGCGCTGCTGGGGTATGACGGCTATCCCGCGATGCAGAAAGCCCTGCGGGAGCTGGTGCGGGGGAAGCTGACCTCCCTCCAGCGGATTCAGACTTCCAACGACCAGCTGTTCAGCTCGGATGTGATTAATTCCGTCATGCAGATGGATATGGAGAAGATCCGCATTGCCACAGAAGAGGTGGACCGCGCCGCCTTTACGCAGGTGGTGGACAAGCTGATGGGGGCGCGGCACATTTATATTCTGGGCGTCCGGTCCAGCTCGTTTCTGGCCGGATATCTGTACTTTTATCTGCATCTGATTTTCGAGAATGTCACCCTGGTTACCAGCAACAGTGCGGGGGACATCCTGGAGAGTATCCTGCGGATTGGGCCGGGGGACGTGCTGGTGGGCATCTGCTTCCCGCGTTACTCCAAGGCCACGGTGAAGGGCGTCCAGTTCGCCCACGACCGGGGGGCGGACGTGGTGGCAATCACCGACAGCGACATGTCGCCGCTGTATTCTCTGGCGTCCTCGGTACTGCTGGCCAGGAGCGACATGATTTCCTTTGTGGATTCGCTGGTGGCTCCGTTCAGTTTGCTGAACGCGCTGATTGTGGCGGCAGGGCACAGGAAGAACACGGATATTGCCCAGATTTTCAACCGCCTGGAGGGTATCTGGGATGAATATGGCGTATTTGGGTACAGTGATGAGTCATAATATAATAGTGGTTGGCGGCGGACCGGCGGGCATGATGGCCGCCATTGCCGCAGCAGAGGCGGGCGCCTCTGTGAGCCTTCTGGAGAGCAATGAGCGGCTGGGCAAGAAGCTGAATATCACCGGCAAGGGGCGGTGCAACCTGACCAACCAGTGTGAGCGGGACGGGTTTTTGCAGAATATTCCCTGTAATGGGAGGTTCCTTTATAGCGCTTACAGCCGTTTTGATAGCGAGGCTGTTATGGCATTCTTTGAATCGTTGGGCGTTCCGCTGAAGGTGGAGCGGGGGAACCGGGTGTTTCCAGTCTCCGACCGAGCCTTTGACATCAGCGGCGCGTTGGAGAAACGTATGAAGCGGCTGGGCGTTCGGGTGATCCGTGACCGGGTGGAGGCACTTTTGCTCCCCGGCGGGAGACTTCGGGGCGTCCGGGGCGGAAAGGGAGACTATAAGGCGGAGCGTGTGATTGTTGCTGCCGGCGGGGTCAGCTATCCGCTGACCGGAAGCACGGGGGACGGCTACCGTCTGGCGGAGCAGGCGGGGCATACCATCGTTGAGCCGCGGGGCTCCCTGGTGCCGCTGTGCGCTGCCGGGACATTGTGCGCCGGGGCGCAGGGGCTGAGTCTCCGCAATGCCGCGCTGCGGGTTTATGAGAATGACAAAAAAATCTACCAGGATTTCGGGGAGATGCTGTTCACGCACTTTGGCGTCAGCGGACCGATGGCGCTGTCCGCTTCCGCCCATATGCGGCATTTTGATAAGAAGCGGTACCGTCTGGAGATCGACCTGAAGCCCGCGCTGGATGAGTCCGCGCTGGATAAGCGGCTGATTGCGGACTTTGGAAAACGGGCCAACTGCGACTTTGCCAACGCCATGGATGAATTATTGCCCAGGAAATTGATCGGTCCCTTTGTGGAGCTGACCGGCATCGATCCCCGCCAGAAGGTCCACGACCTGACCCGGGAACAGCGGCGGCGGGTCCTGTCGCTGCTGAAGGCTTTGCCGGTGGAGATCATTGGCCCCCGTCCGGTGGCGGAGGCGATTGTGACCTCCGGCGGCGTGAAGGTGAAGGAGGTGGACCCCTCCACCATGGAGTCCAGGCTTCTGGAAGGGCTGTACTTCGCGGGCGAGGTTCTGGATGTGGATGCTTATACCGGAGGCTTCAATCTGCAGATCGCATGGTCTACCGGACATCTGGCGGGGGCCTCCGCCGCTGGCGGGGAAAATGCAACGGTTCTGGGTGAGCAGAAAAAATAAAAGGGGAAAATATATGGATACGAGCAGACATATTTCGGTGGCCATCGACGGGCCCAGCGGCGCGGGGAAGAGTACGTTGTCCCGTGTGGCAGCGACAGAGCTGGGCTTTGTCTATGTGGATACCGGCGCGATCTACCGCACGGTGGCCTTTCATACCCTGCGCAGAGGGGTGGACCCCCAGGACGCGTCCGCCGTGGAGCGTCTGCTGCCGGAAATCAGGATAGCCATGGAATACGATGGCGAGGGCCTCCAGCGGATGTACCTGAACGGGGAGGACCTGACGGACCTGATCCGGACCCAGGAAATCTCTATGGCCGCTTCGAAGGTGTCTGTCCATCCGGCGGTGCGCTCCTTCCTGCTGAACATGCAGAGGGAGATGGCGGAGAAGTACAGTGTCATCATGGATGGCCGGGATATCGGTACGGTGGTGCTGCCCGACGCGGATGTGAAGATATTCCTGACCGCCAGCAGCGAGGCGAGGGCCCGCCGCCGCTGGAGGGACTTGCAGGAGCGGGGCACTGCAAAGGATTTCCAGCAGCTGCTCCAGGAGACCAGGGAGCGGGACGAGGCCGATATGAACCGCGCCGCCGCGCCTCTGCGTCCGGCGGAGGACGCGGTCCTGCTGGACACCACCGAGCTGACCTTTGAGGAGAGCGGCCGGCGTATTCTGGAGATCATCAGGGAGCGTACAGGAGCATGACAAAGTTTTACCTCTTTATATATAGTATCGCAGCGCCGGTCATCCGTCTGCTGTTTCCCCACCGGGCGGTGGGGCTGGAGAACCTGCCGGAGGGCGGGGCGCTGCTGTGCGCCAACCATGTCAGCGGGTGGGACCCCATCATTGTTGCGATTGCCCTGCCGAAGAATTCACGCCTGACGGTGATGGCGAAGGACTCTCTCTTCCGTATTCCGGGCCTGGGCTTTATCCTGCGGAAGCTGGGGATTTTCCCGGTCAAGCGGGGCGGAAACGACCTGACCGCCATGAAGACGGCGATGAAGGTTCTCAACGGCGGAAACCGCCTGCTGGTGTTCCCGGAGGGCACCCGGGTGGAGGAGCAGGGCGAGGTGGAGGCCAAGGGCGGCGTCACGGTGATGGCGACCCGTACGGGTGTGCCGGTGATCCCTGTTTACTGCGGCGAACGGCATAAATTTCTGCGGAAGACCTCGGTGGTGTTCGGGGAGCCCTACATACCCGTCATTGCCGGGCGGCGGCCTACGCCGGAGGAGAACCGGAAAATTGCGGATGAAATCCTGAAGCGGATCTACGACCTCAAGGAGGTAGATGGATGGAAGTGATTGCGGCGAAAAGCGCGGGGTTCTGCTTCGGCGTGGCCCGCGCAGTCAAGATGGCGCAGGACCTGGCGCGGGAGGCGGACCGCCCCCGGATGCTGGGTAGCGTCATCCATAACCGCCATGTCACCGCCGCTCTGGAGGAGCAGGGCATGACCTCCATCCGCTCTCCGGAGGAGGCGCGGCAGGGCGATAGTGTCCTTCTGCGGGCCCACGGGGAGGGAGCTCAGGTCCGGAGGATCCTGGCGGAGCGCGGGGCTGAGGTGGTGGACGCCACCTGTCCCAAGGTGGCCCATGTCCAAAGGCTGGTGGCGGAAGCGGAGGCGGAGGGCCGCCAGCCGGTAATGCTTGGCGACCCGGAGCATCCGGAGGTACGCGGCGTGGCGGGCTGGTGCAGGAACCTTCTGGTACTTTCCGGGCCGGAAGAGGCTGCCAGATGGTCCGAAACCGCTGCCGCAGTTGGTCAAAAGGGGCTGACAGTGGTGTGTCAGACCACGCTTCACCGGGAAAACATGGAAAAATCTTTAAAAATTCTAAAAAAACAGTGTACAAATCTGAAAATCTTTGATACAATATGTGATGCTACGTATATGCGCCAGTCCGAAGCGGCCCAAATCGCCGCCAGAGTGGACGCTATGGTGGTGGTTGGTGATCCCAAAAGCGCCAATACAAAGCATCTGACGGAGATCTGCCGTACCCGCTGCGGACGTGTGTTTCAGGTGGAAAGCGCGGACGAGCTTTCCATGGCGGAGCTGTCAGGGTGTGAGAGGGTTGGTTTGACCGCTGGGGCCTCCACGCCTGCGAGCATCATAAAGGAGGTCAAAAAGACGATGAGCGAAGAAAAAATCCTTGGCGAGGGCACGGAAAATTTTGCCGAAATGCTTGAACAGTATACCAATACTTTATATACAGGAGGAAAGGTAACCGGCGTAGTCACCGCCATTACCCCCACAGAAGTCCATGTGGACCTGGGCTGTAAGCAAGCCGGCTACATCCCTGTAGATCAGCTGACGGACGATCCCTCTGTCAAGCCGGAGGACATCGTGAAGATCGGCGACGAGCTGGAGCTGTTTGTCATCCGCGTCAATGACGTGGAGGGCTACGCTACCCTTTCCAAGAAGAAGATCGATGCGGTCAAGGTATGGGAGAACATCGAGTCCGCCGTAGAGAACAAGGACGTTCTGGAGGGCATTGTAACGGAGGAGAACAAGGGCGGCGTGGTTGTGTCCGTGAAGGGCCAGCGCGTGTTTGTGCCCGCTTCCCAGTCCGGCCTGCCCCGTGACGCCGCGATGACGGAGCTGGTCAAGCAGCGGGTGAAGCTGCGCATCACTGAGGTCAACCGTGCCCGCCGCCGTGTGGTGGGTTCCATCAAGGCTGTGCAGCAGGAGGCCCGCGCCGCCGCCGCTGCCGAGGTGTGGGCGAATATCGAGGCCGGCAAGCGTTACACCGGCACGGTCAAGAGCATGACCAGCTACGGCGTGTTTGTGGATATCGGCGGTGTGGATGGTATGGTACATATCACCGACCTGTCCTGGAGCCGTATCAAGCACCCCAACGAAGTGGTTGCAATTGGCGACACCCTGGAAGTGTATGTGATTTCCTACGATCCTGAGAAGCGGAAGATTTCTTTGGGAGTGAAGGACCGCAGCACGAATCCCTGGCAGGTGTTCATGGACACCTACAAAGTAGGTGACACCGCAAAGGTGCGCGTGGTGAAGCTGATGACCTTTGGCGCATTCGCCGAGGTTGTGCCTGGCGTGGACGGCCTGATTCACATTTCTCAGATTGCGGACCACCGCATTGAGAAGCCTGGCGACGTTCTGTCCGAGGGTCAGACGGTCGAGGCCAAGATTACCGCTGTGGACGAGGAGAAGCAGAAGATTTCTCTGTCCATCCGCGCTTTGCTGGCGCCCACTCCTGCTCCCGCCGACGCGATGGAGGAGTAAGATAAGGGATAAAAGGACGGACGGTACCAGCTGTTCGTCCTTTTTTCAGAAAAAAGAACAAATTTTTTTGAAAAAGAGCTTGCAAAAATCAGAAGAGAGTGGTATACTAACAAAGGTTTTGCGGTGAAAGCTGCATGTGGCCAATTGAAGAGGAAAGAGGTGAACAAGAGCAATGAAGGAAGGTATCCATCCCAATTATCAGCAGACTACGATCAAATGCGCCTGCGGTAATGTAA